>NZ_CAKKTK010000004.1:0-119109 GCF_920656135.1 Frankia sp. Cppng1_Ct_nod
AAGATCAGACGATTCTTATCGTGGTGCGTTAGGTCCACAAGAGTCGTCATGTTCGAACCCCGGTTGACCACGGTCAGCCAGGGTCGATCTTTTTCAACGGGGAGTGGGCCGTAGGGTCGCTGCCCGGGCAGGCACCCGGTGAGGATCGGCGGTTGCTCTCGCGGCGGCGGGGCTGCCCAACCTCGCAGGCGCCACCGGGTGAGACCACCGCGGCGCGGTGAGATCTGGACGGTGGGCACCGGGCCGGCGCTGGTCATCAGCTCCACCGTCTGCAACGAGATCGTCGATGAGTCGACCGTGCTGGTCGCCCTGGTCGTGGAGCACGCCACCGACGAGGGGTTCTGCGTCGACTTCGGCGAGGGGCAGTGGGCCGTGATGGGCCTGGTCACGTTCGTGGCCAAGGCAGGCCTGGGCGAGTGCCTGCGCCGGGTCGACACTCAGATGCTCACTAACGCCAACACCATGTTGTTCAAGATTTTGGCTACGCCCGAACGCTGAACCGGGGCAGCTTCAGTTCACCGGCCGGCACGCAAGCATCGGCATCCGGTCGGCCGGGCTGTCCACCTCGGTCACCCACCCGCTCACGGCGTGGCCTCGGTGGTCTCGTGCCTGCGTGCGTCAGGTCCGGTTCGGCCGCTGCCGGTACCGGGGGGCGCCGCGGGGCGCCACCAGAGCACGACCATGACGGTGAGAACCAGCATCACGCCGGCAAGGACACGGTAGCTGGTGGCCATGCCGGCTATCAGGCTGCCGTGGCTGTTGAGCTCGGTGCCGATCACCGCCACCCCGAAGGCCGCGCCGATCTCCCGGGCCGCGGAGTTGAAGCCGGAGCCGATGCCGGCGCGGGCGGGCGGGCGGAGAGGACGCCGCCCGTCAGCTTTCAGTGACGCCGACATACTGTGCGGCCGTCGCGGTTGTCGAGTTTTACGACTGTGGAGGTCCCAAGGGTTTTCCCGGTCGCGTCCAGCGCCCTTACCTGGAAATACGGTCCCCGGTCGTTCGTCGGGACGGCCGTCTCGAACCCGGCCCGTCCGGCGTGTCCAACGACCACCGACAGGGAGCCGGGATCTGGTCCGGCGAGCACCTGCCACGCCGTCGTCCGTGTCGAACCGTTCCAGGATGCGTAGACGATGCTGTGCCCGCCGCTGGCCCGTGCCGCGGCATTCGGCGGGTAGTAGGGGTCGCCGACCCATTCGTTGCGGAACGCCCGATACGAGATGTTGGAACCCGGCATTTTCGCGTCATAGAGCAGACTCGACAAGCCCTTGTTCTCGGAGTTCCCCGCACCTGCGTACTCCGAATAGTAGGGTTTCTGACCCCATCCGATGAATTCATCGCCGTTCGAGAGTGCCTGGGTACTTCCTTGGGACGGCGAGTACAACGGCGGTTCATGGTAGTACGTCTTCACGGCGGTCGCGTTGCGGTTATGGAAGTCAAGGTTGAGGATCAGGCCATGTGACTGCTGTTCGGGTGTGCCGTTCGGTTGGTTGCAGCAGCCGTCGTCGAACATGCTGATCTGGTTACCCGGCCGGAATCGGGCATCGTGTTGCCAGTAGAAGTCCGCATTCCTGCCGAAGGTGAAGTCGCTCTTCTTGCCGCCGAGCTGCCAGCGGATCTTCCCGGTACTCTTGGTGAAATCGTAGACCGCCCACATGTTGCGGGCTGAGATCAACAGCTGACCTCCAGTGCCCTCGTCGATCGAGTTCATGTGGTAGGGGTCCCATACCCCACCGGACGACGCCGTATCGGAGGCCGACACCTCGGAATCGGCAGGGTTCACATGCTGCAGCATATCCCACGAGAAGACGAGTTTCCCCGTCGCGAGGTCGACCTCCTGAACCTCGCTGTCCAGGATCGCCCCATTCCTGGGACCTCCGTAGCCACTGAGGTCCATGGGTTCCGCTTTAGAGGCGATGAATAGCGCGGTCCCTCTGCGGGTCAGCAGGAATTCGTGCTCGTCCGGGCTGAAACCGTGATACGCAAAGACCGTCTTGAGTAGGCGATAGTGGGTGTCATAGATGTAGTAGCACCCACCCGGTTCGGGTGCACCGGCCGGCAGGTTCGTATACGTTGGTGGAATGGCGATGGATCCCTGCCACCAGGTCAGTACCGGCTGTGCCGTTCCCATCCGGGAGTTGTAATAGGTCTGAACCCGCAGGTCGGTGTTCTGGAGGTTTGTGGAAGACAGCGGGCGGAACCAGACCGGATCGCCGGAGTTGTCGGCGATCAGCGACCCGGTCTGGCCGACCACCGTGCCCATGCTGTACGGGGCGACAAAGATCTGGCCGGGGGCCGTGCCAGGTCGTTGCGTAGTCACAGTAACCCGCATGGGATGAAGTCCTGGCGCCGACACAAAGCTCCATACGTCGCTGTCTGGCGTGGTAGGTGCAGGGCCGGTTGAACTGCCCGGCTCGCCAGCACTTCCCGATGGGGGAGCGGGTCTCGTCGCGCACAAACGAGACGAGGTCATTCCTGGACTCGCCGCGGCGGCGGGTACCCAGTTCGCCACGACAAGCCCCACGGCAAGCACCCAGGCCGCTATGATGCTACCCATCCTTTTTCTTATACTGCGAGCCCGATGCTCTCGTGCCGCCATTGCCGCCATTGCCGACCTCCCGGCGCCCGGGCGTCCCTGTCCGATTGAGGTCCGGTCCTTGAGTTGCCCCAGAACACCCGGTTAATAACGATTAAGGTTGGGGAGCTGAGCGCTCTCCGGTGACAACAGGCTGTCTACACCACGCCTACCCGGGTCGTCACGCTTGGAGCGCCGGCGGATTTCACAGATCGCCGGGAGGGCAGGTATCCGGCTTACCGCAGCGTCATTGCGATGCCTTCGTGCCGTTGCGCCGCTTCGCGCCGACCCGTTCCGCGAGGTTTTTATACACCGTGGGCGCCGTCGAAAGCCTCGACGCCCGCCACCGCCACCGGCGCCGGGTCAGCAGCCGTGGGCACATTTTCCACACGCCATGGCGAAGCCGTCGAAATAGCTCACGAGACCGGCCTCCAGCAGGCGCCGGTCGACCGTACCGCTTACCGTCGCCAGAGAGAACAAGCTCCTCGACCTTGACCACTCTTGGCTAGGTGATTCCCAGGGAAACCGCGGTCCGATGACACTCCGACGCACCTATGTGTACTGCTGGGAGCAGGACAACAGGAAAAGGACAAAGGTGGGGTGTGGCATGATCGAGGCTGCTGTGGGCACCCGTCTGCGCGGGCCGTCCACCCCTATCCGCCGCACTGAGGAGTCGGGTGGACGAACGATACTCCGCCAGAGGCAGGGCAGGTTCGCGGTTGTGTCGCTGCTGGTGGTGCTCCTCGCCGGTGGGTTCGTCGCCCGGTCGGAGGCCTCTGACAGTTCGACGGGCAGCGCACCGGGCAGCGGGGAGGTGGTAGGTACTCCCACACCCCTGCGCAACGTGCCCGGGGTGATATCCACCGTGGCCGACGGCACATTGATCGTCTACCGGATGCCGGGTATTCAAGGGAAACAGATCAATGCGACGGCCATGCTATTTGTTCCCAAGGGGGTGCCGCCGGCAGGCGGCTGGCCACTTCTCGTCTGGGGTCATGGGACCGTCGGATGGGCACCGGCGTGTGCGCCGAGCGTCCAGCTCCAGGAACACAACACATGGGTTGACGGGCCGAACGCCATCTTGTTGGCGGCCGTCTTGAAGATGGGCGTCGCCGTCGTTGCTCCAGACTACGAGGGCCTCGGTCCGGTGGCGGATGGCGTCAGGGCGGGACACGGCTATTACCATCTTTCAAGCGCAGGAAACTCGATGATCTTTGCTGCGGTCGCCGCGCAGCGAGACCTTGGTGGTAAATTGTCCGGGAAATGGGTACCGGCCGGATGGTCGGAGGGGGGATTTGCGGCGCTCGCCGCCGCGTACTATGCCGACTCGGCTAGGAAAGCCGACCCCAGGTTGGAATATCGCGGCGCCATTACCCTCGCCCCGGTTCCGGATATCCCGGCCATGAACAAGGTCTTGTGGAACGATATCATAAACGCCTCTCAGTCCGGACTCGCGCCGTCGGACCATCAGATCGACCAGCTTGTCTTCGCCAACGCGGAAACCATTTACTTTACGAAGACCGAACTCCATTCGGGTTACCCCGTCGATCCGGGCCAGATCTACGGTCCGAATATACTGAGGTTTTACCAGCAGAACTGGCAGACCTGCCTGGATGACCTGAATTTCCTCGTCAAGAAGGATATCAAGAACTACCTGAACGCGTCTTCACTCCGCCGCCTGGACTCTTATCCAGGGATCCGGGGGGACGCACCCAACTCTCTTCCGGAGAACAAAAAATTCTACCAGGAGAACCAGGGGAAGCTCGAGAACTCGACGCTGCCAGGATCGATCCTCTGGCTGTACGGGACCGATGACATCACCAGCCCGAGCTCTGTCACCTACAATGTCGTCAACAAGATGCTGGCCAACGGCAATGACATCAACCTCGCAGTCCTTGCCGGAGCCGGTCACTATGACGTGCCCACGGTCGGCCTACCGCTGATCGAAGCGCGTCTGAGGCAGCTCTTCGCGGCGTGAGCGAGCCGGGTCACCCGTAGGTTTCGCGGCGCCGCACGGCTACTCGGCTGACCGGGTCGGCGACGCCGGGCGCACGCACCGTGCGTTCGGACCGGCGAGGGTGCGAAGGCCCGACAGCCGCCGACGTCTCCAGGAGCTCAGGCGTTCAAGGGTTCAGGTGTCGGTGCCCGTCTCGCGGCCCTTGTAGAGACCGCAGTGGGCGCAGGCCCGGTGCGGCGGGGTGCGGCGGGGTGCGGCGGGGTGCGGCGGGGTGCGCAAGGTCACGCGGGTGGTGAAGGTCCGGCCACTGCCGCACCCGCAGATGAACGTCGTGGTCACGTACCCCGGATGGATGTCGGGTTTCCCAGGCGGTGGCGCGGCTGAGACCTTGAACTTCCTTGAAGGGACCGACCCCGCTGGACTACGTACGAGCACGCTGCATGGTGCTGCCGACCCGCACACCGATCGCCGACGGCCGGTTGAGGGCACCGTTGTCATCGGTGGGCAGGCCGGTGGGCAGGGACGGGACCCTCTCGAGGTGGGCCCGAAGGTATTGTGAGTTATATCCTATATGGTAATTTATATCCATTTTATGAGGTTATCGAAATATCTTGTCCCCGGCGGGCGCGGGTCGTCGCGAAAAATCGATTTCCTTGGCTGTCGTCTACCGTGCGAGGACAAAATCTCGAACAATTCATCACAGGTTCATCTTCGATGGCACGCCGAGGTCGTGTTTTACGCAACGGCATCCACACGGACTACCGCGGCCGACAGGTAGGGCCACCGTGGGTCGACATCGCAGCCCAACTGTGATCCGGATGGATGGCAAATCTCGTTTCAGGGACCAAAGATCCTCCAACGTATGCTCCGGGCACGACCATCGGAGATCAACGGGCACCGGTATTGGGCTGGATACGCGCTGGCGCCCGGTCGGGGTGAGATCGGATAGATGCGTTTTTCCGGTGTACTTCGGTAGGCTCGCGCGAGCCCGGTCGGCGACAGGTCCTACGGGTAGTGCCCCTTCCCTCGCGGTTGATGGCATCGACCCTGCAACCAACCGCGTGAACGACCGTGCAACCAGCGGCGGCCTCCACCATCGACGGGAGAGATATCTCGTGACCAGCCAGCAGCAGTCCGATCAGGCTGGCCGGGCTGCGGAGCGGGATGCCGGAATGTCTCGGCGTCGCATGCTGAGGTGGACGGCATCCGGTGCCGTGGGGTTGGTCGTGGGTGCACTTGCCGGCTGCTCCAGCTCGGATCGAGTGACGGCGAACAGTGATCGGATCAGTGATCGGATCGGTGGGAGGCCATCCGATTCCCCGACCGCACACGCGACCGGGAACAGCGATCTTCTCGGCGACCAGTCGGTCGATTCGTTTGAACCTTTTAGTCCGAAAATCATCACGAATCCCGAGCGGACGCCGGAAATTCCGAGCTCGCCGTCGCCATCCCCCCTGCCTGTGCGGGCCAGGCCCGTCTACATGGTGCGTGACCTGCTCCCGAACGCTCCTTCGAACGCGGTGGCCCTGACGATCGACGACGGTCCGGATCCGCGCTGGACACCTCAGATTCTCGACCTGCTTCGCCGCTATGACGTCCAGGCCACGTTCTGCCTGGTCGGCGTCGAGGCCCATGCCCAACGCGGCCTGGTCGGGCGGATGGTCGCGGAGGGGCACTCCATCTGCAACCACACCATGACCCACCCCATACCGTTCTCCCGCCGGGCCCCCGGGAAGATCGAAGATGAGATCGCCCGAGCCCAGTCCGTGATCGTGGATGTTTCCGGCACTACACCGCGACTGTTCCGATCTCCCGGCGGGGACTGGTCGCCCGACGTGCTGGCCGCTGCCGCCCACAACAACATGATTCCCATTGACTGGGATATCGACCCCCGGGACTGGACGCGTCCAGGCTCTACAACGATTACCCAACGTCTGCTCGCCGCTCGTCCCGGCGACATCCTGCTCTGCCATGACGGCGGAGGGAACCGTGCCCAGACCGTCGAAGCCCTGCGCATGGTCCTACCTCGACTCAAGACCGACGGCTATGCTTTCGTGACCCTGTGAACTCCGTCCGGAGGCTTCGTGCGGACATCGTTGCATCCCGGCTGCCGGAAGTGTCACTGAAGATCTACCGAGTATGTCCTAAGCTGCCTGCCAGCGCGGGACGGATACGGAGGCGGGCGTGCGGGAGATCGAGGTCAGGTACCGGGTGGCCGATCCGGCGTCGCTTCTCCTGGCACTCGTTGCCCGAGGTATCCAGTTCGGTGAGCCCGTCCACCAGGATGACCAGGCCTATGCCCCTATCGGCTGGTCATTCGGTGACGAGAAGGTCGGCATCTCGTTCCTGTTCCTGCGTACCGTCGGGAGTCGGCACTTCTTTGTTCTGAAGAAGCCGACGGGGAACGCTCGGACCTGTCTGGAATACGAGACCGAAATCGTCGACCGCGAGCAGATGCATCAGGCAATACTGTGGATGGAATTCGGTCCGACGGTACGTGTCGTGAAGACACGACGAACCGCCGTCCTGGACGATATTTCATTCCACCTCGACTACCTTGAAGGTATCGGCACTTTTCTGGAAATTGAACGGCTGGTACCGGGGGACGGGGATGGCTCCGCCGGGAGAGTGCAGGACGAGCTGGCCGAGTTCGTCGCGGCTCTCGGCGTCGATGTGACGAGGGCCGCGGAGACGTACGAATCACTGGTGCGTAACGCCGGGAACGGGCGGGGGTGAGTGTCGTTCCGACCCCGCCTTGCGGAAGCTTTCGGATGACGGTCGACGTTCTTCGCCTCGGTCGCGGGTGAAACAGCTCGGTCCTGTTTCTCCGGTGACGAGGCAGGACGGCGGGTTCGTAGCGGGCCGCGGCGGCGAGAGGTTTACCTGGAACGGTCACCCGGGTGGAGAGCATGCCGACCTTGCCGGGTGCACGTTATCGATCATGGACTTCGGGTCGCTTGAAGTCTCGACTCCGACCAGCCGTGGGGGCGATCGTGGCGGATGCCGCCAACGGGACGGATCTCCAGAATGTCTCCGGTACGTTACGGTTTTGTAACCTGTCGTTCTGCTTGTTGTCATCGGGTGGAGCAAGGAGTCGGCGAAGAGGAGCCGGATGCGTACCCGGGCGGCGGATGAGCCGCCTACGGTCTATCACGGCCGCGGCTCGCAAGAGGCCGTAACGTGTGCTGGCTGTTGCCGGATGTCACCTGAGGGTTGATGTCGAGCCGTGGAACTCGGGCGTGCGCTGAAAAGATGTGGCCATGGCCACTTGGTCGGCGTCCAACCTCCATCCTGCTCTATAGCTTTGGCGGTGGGCGTGACTTCTGCTCGCTCGGTTATGTGCCAGGCTGTCGCGTCGGGGGGATGGGGCGACAGACGATGGGGAGGCTTGTATGCGCGAGGTTAAGGTCAAGTTCCATGTGAGGGACAGGGAGGCGCTCTTCCTGGTGCTCAAGGCTCGAGGCATCGAGCTGGGTGAGCCGTTCTTTCAGGATGACCAGGCGTATGCTCCCGATCGCTGGACGTTCGACGACAGTCGGCTCGGCGTGTCGTTCCCCCGCCTCCGTACGATAAATGATCGTCATTTCTTCGCGCTGAAGCAGCCGACTATTAATGCGCAGGCCTACGTTGCATACGAGACCGAAGTCGCTGATCGTGACCAGATGCATCAGGCGATCCTGAACATGGGTTTCTGTCCGACGGTGCGAGTGGCCAAGACACGGCGGATGGCCAACGTGGGCAATGTCTCGCTCTGCGTCGACGAACTGGACAGCCTGGGCATGTTTCTGGAGCTGGATTGTCCAGTATCCGCACATCAGTCGGCGGTGGCTGCACAGGAGGCTCTGAATGACTTCGTGGCTTCCCTGGGTATTGATGTGATGCGTACCGAGGAAACCTGTGACTCCCTGGTGCGGACTGCTCAACTGCGCGCTGCCTGAGTGGCATGCCGGCGGCCGGCGTGACTTCGGTAGGTGCGGGGATGCGCGAGGAGGAGCGGGATCCGGGTGCTGCCGACGTGGCGAGGTGCTGCCGGCGGGAGATGGTGGACCGGCGCGCCGACCGGCAATGCGGTGATCACGACAAGTTCACTCTGAGGGAGTAACCACAGCATGCTCTCGGCGGGTTGAGCAGGTTCTGTCCTACACCTCGTGGATAAACTGGTCATGGACAGGTTGCCGGATCCCATCGCCAGGGTCACGTGGTTAGGGTCACGTGGTTAGGGTCACACGGTCAGGGTCACGTGGTCCACCTACTGGAGCAGGTTCGACTTTGGCCGGCACGAAGTGTCGACCGCTGTCTGTCGACTGCCGGCACGGGATGCGCATAACTGCAGAAGCGATGCACGCGACTACAGACGGGTGGGCCGCAGCACATGCCGCGAAGCTGTGTCCGCGCCGATGGGTGGAGCGCGCTCTCATCCGGTCGAGCTGGTCGACCTGCATCTGCCCACCTGCTCGTGGTGAGACGAGAACCGCCCGAGCTGTACTCTCGATCATGATCGACATTATGGCGTTCGTGTCGGTGTGTGCCAGTCTCGCGATCGAACCGCGCCGGTGCGATGCAGCCGTTGACCTCGTGGTCGGGCTTCCTGCCCGCCTCGCCCGCGGCGTGCTCTCCCTTCTTTTCCGACTGGCTGATCTTCTCCGCTCGGCCGAGGCCTGCCGGGTGGAAAGCGGGGACCATGGCGGCCGCGTGTGTCCATATCCCGGCCCGTCCGGTGCCCGTCCGGCGGGTCGGCTTCTGAGGTACGCCATGGTCCGCCGAGGGCCGCCCCGCGTCCCATCTCGCCGGCCTCGGGCATACCCGCGGTTCCTCGCCGAGGTAGTGGCTGTCCCGTGCACCGCTGTGCCCGGCCCGGGGCCGGCATCGGGGCCGGCATCGGCATCGTCCACTCGTTGACGGGCGACCCGCCTCGTCCGACCTGGTCATGATTTCGTCCGCCGTTTCATGTCGGCGGGCGGCTTTCATCCACGAATGCCCAGTTTGCGTTGTCACAGGCACCTCTCCGGATCGGTTGAACGCATGCGAGGTCCCGCCTGCCGGGGCGCGCTCAGATCGCCGACAATCCTTCAAGGACGGTTTTTGTTGACCACTCTTGGCGCTCGATCAGCACAGCCGCACGACGACATCGATCAGGCGGCGGACTCCGGCGGGGTTGTCCGCCGCCAGCCCGGCGAGCTGGAAGGAGCGGTCCTCGCGGTTCTGTGGGCCGCTCGTACGCCGGTGAGCACCGGGACCATCCAACAGGAACTCGGCGGGGGGCTCGCGCACAGCACGATTGCCACCACGCTTGCCCGTCTCATAGGAAAGGGGCATGTCGAGCGGGTACGGGTTCGGCGAGTCTGGATGTATCATCCGACCCGACGCCAGGAGGAGTACGCCTCCGCGCGAATGCTCGCTCTGCTGCGGCAGGTGGACGATCCGGACGCGACCCTGTGCCACTTTGTCACGAGCCTTCCGCCCCACCAGGTCCGGTTGCTCCGGGTACTGCTTGAAGCGGCCGCCGGGGATTCCCTCCGGACAGAGTAATGCCGTGGATTCAGACAGCCGTCCTGTCGCCTGCCGGGATAACCGCTGGCCAGCGGGACCGTCGTGAGAGGTATCCCCATCGGGTCCGGCCCGGTGAAGTCGGGTTTGGAGCGGACCGTGCCGTGCGGGATGTCGGATGTCGACCTGTCACAATGAAGGCAGGAATCCTGTGGCGGCGTGGAGAACGACGCCACCACAGGCGAGGTGTCGGTGGTCCGGATCCGTCGAGGTGGGTAGGACAACCCACCCGATGGTCAAGGGCGGCCGAGGTATCCAACAGCCCGATTTACCGGACACGACGCTGTGCCGGAAACGCTGGCACCTTCCTGGTCGGTAGTCGGAGGCGGTCTTCCGGAAGCTGCCTGCCTGATGTCGGTCGTGGTGGTTCAGGCGCCAACGCTTGCTGCCGCGCCAGCCCCGACGATGATCGCCAGTACCACGCCTGCGCCGAGCACAACCATAATGATCTGCCCAGGGTGCGATCTCCACCGGCGGTGCGCATCTGCATGGCGCACTCGAGCTCGTGTCGTTATCTGCCGATATACGGCCATGGGCGCCCTCCGATCGTCGTGAGGCGCAGGCCGAGCCGGCTCCGCGGGCATGTCCCGCAAGCCCTCGGCGAACACCTCCGTCGTATGCGTCTAACATGATCAGTTAGCTGTGTGTCAGGAAACCATCCTCGCCGCGGCCTCGTTCTATGCAGCACATCCTATACGGAGAGTAATCATTACGCGGAGCGATGGGGTGCGGGTCATCGTCTGTAGATCTTGCCGCTGGTGATCGGTCCGACGTGGCCGTCAACGGTCACATCCGGACGCCCATTACTCCGATTCCCCCGTCATACCTCTGATCGGCAACTTCTACCGTAATGCCAGGTCATGGGGCATGAGACCGAGAAGGGCAACTAATAGGACATTCATGTCCCGAGTAAACCCGGTACCGGTGGGCAGGTCCGACCGGATCCGTGCCGGATGGCGGGTGCCGGGGGACGAGAGGTGACTGGCGCGGTGCCCGTCGGGTTGGAGTGAAGCTGTCGGTAACGGTGAGGCGGGTTGAAGTCGGAACCGACGGGTGTCGGTCGGCGTCCTCGGGGCTGTCCGTCAGGTTTTTCGTCGCCGGTAGTACTCGACGATCCATGCGTCGATGTCACGCTTGCGCCACACCCGGGTGCCTTTGGAACCCGCCGTCGGTGCGTTGATGACCTGCAGCGGAGCAGGGAACTGCGGGTCTTTGCGCGTCCAGTAGTCAACCGCCTGGCGGGTGATCTTCAGCTGGAAGGCTATGTCCCCGATACCGACCAGCCGCTCACTGTCGTCCACGCGAACATCGTAACGGCTTTGCTGACTGCCAAGTACACCGCTATGGTTTGTTTTGCTGGACCGCAAATAATTCGGGAGGATACTGATGGTGGTACCGGTAACCCGCCGCGCCGCGGTTCGGGCGGCGCTTGATCGCGACGAGGCGTATGACCAAGATCCGAAGGGTGACCCTCCGGTCTCGGTATCCCGCTACCGTCGCGCCGTGCGGGCGGCGATCGATGTGGTGCCCGAGGCCGTGACGGAGAAGGGAATGTCCAGGTCAGCCGTTGAAGCCGAGGCATACTCGGCAGGTGTGCTCGACGCCTTGGACATGGTGACGGACGCGATCGCCCTGGTAGTGGTTGTGGACGCGGGGGAGAGCGGTCCGCTTGGCGGCGAGACCCCGTGGACCAATGGGTGACCCGCACGCTGGCCGACATGTGGTCCGGTCGGGCGCCATCGGGCGAGTGACGGCCCACCTGGACCGGCGACCCGGACAGCACGTCGAACGCATCCGAGGTGGAGGAGGAGTGCTGGTGCGGGACCTCGAATGGGATGGAGAACGGTCCGACGACGACCGTGACATCGGCTGGGGCGATGACCAGGACACGGTCGAGGCCGGGGCGGACGCCGACATCGAGTGGCTGCGTGCCGAACGTCCGCCGCATCACATCGACCGCGACACCTCCTGAGGTGGCTACCGACAGGGCCAGGGACGAGGCAAAGGCCTTGCTGCGCGCGCGGTTGTCGGCGGCGCGCGCCGGCCGGATCGCCCGCTCGGACGCGGGGCCGGGGGGGGAAGGGGCGACCGAGACCCACAGCGCTGCCGCGTTGGCCCGACGCGTTCTCGATCTCCCGGAGGTGGCCGGGGCGCGCTGGGTGGCTGCGTACGTGGGTCTGCCCGGTGAACCGGAAACCGGTCGGCTTCTCATGCGGCTGCGGGAACGAGGAACGCGGGTTCTGCTGCCGTCCATGCGGCCTGACCTCGATCTGGACTTCCGTGAACACACCGGACCGCTCATCGCGGGGGCCTTCGGGACCCGCGAGCCGCCGCTCGGCGCAGCCGTGATCGACCTCGCTCTGGCAGACGTCATCGTTGTCCCGGCGTTGGCGGTGGACATGTCCGGCGGGCGGCTCGGGCGTGGGGGAGGCTCTTATGACCGGGCTTTGCGGCGGGCACGGTCGGACTCGTTGATCGTCGCGATGGTGCATGACCACGAACTGGTCGCTCACGTTCCCACCGAACCCCATGACGTCGGTGTTCACGTCGTCGTCACCGTGCGGAGCACTGTGCGGACCGCGGTGCGGTGTGGACGGAAGGCGGAATAGGTAACTTATGGTAGTAGCATTACTTCGCGGAGTGTTGTCGGCGTTTGCTGATAGATGACAGGGTGGGCACATGGCGACATCGAACGGCAGTTGGAGCGTGGTCCGCGACGTACCAGGGTCCGTCTCGGGTTAGAGTTGGCAGTCGTCGATGTCGAGTGCTAACTCCGGGGAGGAGTCCGTGCCGCGCTACGAGTACCGCTGCACCGCGTGCGATCAGGATCTCGAGGTTGTGCAGAGCTTTAACGACGCGGCGCTGACCGAGTGCCCCGCCTGTGACGGAAAACTACGCCGGGTGTTCAGCTCGGTCGGTGTCGTGTTCAAGGGCTCCGGTTTCTACAAGACCGACAGTCGATCCGGTGGCAGCGGTGGGGCCCGGGTCAAGGAGAAGGCCGCCAAGGAAACCGGCACGGAGGCGTCCGGAAAGGACACCGTCGGGGCCGGCACGTCCGCTGGCGGTGGTTCCGCGGACGGGTCGTCGAGTTCCGCGGGCGCGTCCAGCCCGTCGACCACCGCGAACGGCGCGTCGTCGGGAACGGCGACTTCGTCGAGTGGTTCGGGAACCGCCGCGGCCTGATCGACCGGAATCTCCCGACGGCCGTTGCGGCCGGGCCGCGTTACGTTTCGGCCCGGCCGCGGCCCGATATCCACAGGCGGTGGCGCTGGGCATCTTTGTCCGGTTGCTTGTCCACAGCTTGCGGTCGGGCCGTGACGGCGGACGACTCTGGACCTAGCGTGATCTTTGGCTCTTTCGTCAAGATCACGGAGGTCGCGATGTCGTTCGGCGGACGTAGGGCGGCGCGTGTCGGGGATGCGCGTGCCTGGCGGCTCGCGGTCGGGGCAAGGCGGCGGGTGATCGCCGGCCTTCTCGCTGCTCTGGCCGTGGTCCTCGTCGTTGCCGAGCTGCGTCCCACGGAACCGTTGTCCGGCATGCTCGTGGTGGTTGCAGCGGTCGATCTGGAAGGCGGGGTGACCGTTTCCCCGACAGATGTTCGCACGGTGTCGTTGCCGGCAGATGTGGTTCCGGTGGGCGTCGTACGGCGTCCGGAGGATGCGGTCGGTCACACTCTGGCAGCTCCTATCCGCCGCGGCGAACCGATCACCGATGTTCGGTTCCTGGGTCCAGGGCTGATCACACGGCGGCAGGCCTCGGCAGGCCTGGTGGCGACACCTGTCCGAATCACGGACGCTGGTTCGGTCGTCTTTCTCCGAGCCGGTGATCGAGTGGACGTGCTTGCCGCATCCGCCGAGATGACTGTGCCAGTACCGCAGACGCGGGATGGAGCGACGCCTACGGATGGTGCCGAGCCTGCTGTCGGTTCGTCAGCAGTGCCCATGACCGGCCCGGCTCGCGCGGCCGTCGTGGCCCCCGGCGTCGTCGTCCTGGCGGTCCCGCGCCCCGGAGCAGCAAAGGAAGGTGCTGCGGGCATGGCGGACGGCGCCTTGGTCATTGTTGCCGCAACATCGCGGGTTGCCGAAACGCTTGCCAGCGCGGCGGTGCACGCCAGACTGTCGGTGACCGTATTGGGACGGGAGTCCGCAGCCGGGTGATCTCCTCGTGTGATCAGAAAATGCCGTGCGCTGACAGCTCGTTCTTGGCTGTCGGTTCGAGGGAGCGAAGGGTGTGGCCGGGCTGGCAGGCGCCGAGGTCGATGCCGAGGCTCTGCCCGGCCTTGCCGGATCCCTGGCAGCGGAACTCGGCATCACCGTCCGTTGACGGGGAAATTCGGTGGCTGTGGTCCGACGGTTCGTGAGCGCGACTTCCGCTCGTGAACTTCGCAAGATTGGTGACTATATGAAGTCGAGACAAAGCGGAAAGTTTGTACCCGGTGTGTGAGGTCCAGGCTGTACGTGCTTGTATCGGGACTGGCCGCAGGAGACTACGGCCGGTCCCGGCGCGGGCTTACTGGTTCACGGCTGGTCGGCGCCGGTGGAAACCGGGTCGCGACGAAGCAATCCGGACACACGCGGGGAGGGGACGACGATGGGCATCTCCATCGACGATGGTGCCTGTGGCGCATGGCAGCGCGTACCCGATGAGGTCATCAGCCGGCTTGACGGCCTGCCGGGTGCGGCCTATGAAGTACCGGACGAGGTCACATGTGCGCTTGAAAGCGGGCATCCGGACAAGCACATGGCTGTTCTCCAGGGTTGGGGGAACCAGGAGGCGTGGCTGGTCTGGACCACGCCCGCAACGGTCACCGCGCCCGGATGTCGAACGGACGGGCTGACCTGCCTGCTGTCGGCGGGACATGTCGGGCGGCATCATGTGATCATGACGGACGTGGTGGAAGACGAGGGGCCCTACTGGTGCGACAGCCGAGCGGACCTCGAAATGCAGCGTGCACACATCTGACGGGCGGGCACCGAAGGCTGATGTTGTCACCCAGGGCCGGTACATTCATGAGCGCTGTCCGTGTGGAAGACGAGTGTGACGTTCGTGTCGCTACCGAAGTCGACGAGACGGGCATGAGCGGGTAGTACGCCGAGCGCCCGGCAGAGTTCGGACAAGGCGGATCCTTCGCTGACGGTGACAACATATTCACGAGATCCCGTCCCGTTCGGACGCTCGTGGGTCAGGCTTCCAGCATCCGGTACCTGTGTCTGGGCGGCGTGCGTGGACGCTGTGCGGGCGGCACTGACGAGAGCCGCCGCAAGACGATGTGCCTCGTCCGGTGCCAGGTATGCCGCGGAGACGATGTCCGGG
Source organism: Frankia sp. Cppng1_Ct_nod (assembly GCF_920656135.1). Taxonomy (NCBI): domain Bacteria; kingdom Bacillati; phylum Actinomycetota; class Actinomycetes; order Frankiales; family Frankiaceae; genus Frankia; species Frankia sp. Cppng1_Ct_nod. Next base: position 15,390 of record NZ_CAKKTK010000004.1, read on the forward strand.
AGCGATGACTGCGTGCGGAGCCGAACCACGGTCGGCTCCGGGCCGGTGCCCGGTCGGGCGTCGACGCTGACCTGAGTTCCATCGACCCGGCCGAAGAAGGTCGTCGTCTCGTCGCTTCCTGATCGTGACCGTACGGTTTTTTTGTTCATGACATGAAGACTCGCCGCGGATACAGGTTGCGTCCATCCCGCCGGACGGGGAGTTTTGTACGGTCTTTCCTAAATATGGGGTGTGCCCTGCCGGGACGCGGCGCGGGGAGGACCTCCGACCTGGAGGGAGACCCGGCACGGTCGGTAACGTATAGTAGTCGCTGGCCTCGGGGTGCCCCTGAGTGTCCCCTCGAGCAGGCCCCCTGAGCAGGCCTTGGGCGTGCTCAGGGAGCCGTCGCGTGTTGTTCGGGACGTACCCGTAAGTAGTCGGTTGTAGTCGACTCGGCAAAATCTGCGTAGAAGTGTCCAGGACCCCGGATGTGTTCCGGCTGGTGTCCCTTTCGCGTTCGCTTCTATTCATCCTTCGTTCATGCGGAATCGCTTCGATTCTCGCCGGCACCCCAGTCCGGGGGCGGACAGAACGGCGCCATTGCGCTGAAGACGAAGGGTCGCTTGTGAACATTGGGAAGCATCAGGTCGCGGTCGTGGGCCTTGCGATGTCGGCGGTGCTGGGGGTGGCCGCCTGTGGTTCGGACAACAACAACCAGGTGACGCAGGCCGCTACGGGCGGCGCCACCACGGCCGCGATCTCGTGCGCGACCGGGTCGATCACCGCATCGGGTTCCTCCGCGCAGAAGAACGCGATGGACGAGTGGGTCAAGAAGTACCAGGCGGCGTGTTCCGGGTCCACGATCAACTACCAGTCCGTCGGTTCCTCCGCCGGACGACAGGCGTTCGTCGACGGCCAGACGGCGTTCGCCGGCTCGGACTCGGCGATCGCTGGAGACCAGGCGACCGCGGCTGCCAAGCGCTGCACCGGCGGGCAGGTAGCCGACCTGCCGATGGCTGTCGGGCCGGTCGCGGTGATCTACAACCTCTCCGAGGTCAAGACCCTGCAGCTGAGCGCCCCGACCCTGGCGAAGATCTATTCCGGTGCGATCACCAAGTGGAACGACCCGACGATCGCGGCGGAGAACCCCGGGGCGAGCCTGCCGGACAAGACGATCTCCTCGGTACACCGTTCCGACGGCTCGGGCACCACGGACAACTTCACCAAGTTCCTCACCGGTGTTGCCAAGAGTGACTGGACGTTCGGCTCGGGTTCGGACTGGAAGGCCCCGGGCGACCACGCTCAGGGTTCCAAGGGCAGTGACGGCGTCACCGCGACGGTGAAGTCAACCCCGGGCGCCATCGGCTACGTCGAGCTCTCCTACGCGGAGAACGCCGGCCTGTCCACCGCAAAGATCAAGAACGGTGCCGGTGAGTACGTCGCCGCGAGCACCGACGGTGCCTCGAAGGGCCTGAGCGCGGCCAAGGTCGCCGATGGCAGCGACCTGAAGCTGACCTTCGACTACACGGCGACCACCGCCGGGGCCTACCCGATCTACCTGGTCACCTATGAGATCACCTGCACCAAGGGGCTGCCGGCCGACCAGGCCACGCTGGTGAAGTCCTTCCTGACCTACACATCCTCCTCGGGTGGTCAGACCGCCATCTCCAGTCTCGGTTACGCACCGCTGCCGACCGAGATCGCCAGCAAGGTGAGTTCCGTCGTCGCGACAATTTCATGATCCGTATATTGCGGTCCGGTCTGATCCACGGCGTCTGATCGGACAACCGAACCGGTGTGCCCGCCCTCCGTCAGGTAGGCGGGCACACCGGCTGACATCATCTGTTAAGAGGGACGATGACCAGTGACCCGGACGGCCCGCGGACACACCTGTCGGGCGATGGCGGATCCGTCGCCACCACGGAGCCCACCAGCAGCAGCGACGCCGCACGGGTCAGCCCGGTGGACGTCTTCTTCAAGAACCTGACCCGGACGGCCGGCCTCGGCCTCCTCGCCCTCATCGCGGCGATCGCCGTGTTCCTGGTAGTCAAGGCGACGAGCGCCCTGAACGCCAACACCGGCCACTTCCTGACGACCACCGAATGGTTCCCGAACGCCAGCCCGCCGTTCTTCGGGGTCGCGGCCCTGCTGTTCGGCACGCTGCTCACCGCCGTCATCGCAATGGTCATCGCGGTGCCGGTGGCGGTCGGTATCGCGCTGTTCATCACGGTGTACGCACCACGCCGACTTGCCATGCCGCTGGCGTTCATCGTCGACCTGCTCGCCGCGGTTCCCAGCGTCATCTTCGGGCTCTGGGGTCTGCTCGTTCTTGTCCCGCGGATGGACGGCCTCCAGATGTGGCTCACCGACTACTTCGGCTGGATCCCGCTCTTCGCCACCGACAACGGCGCGGTGGGCCGTTCGATCTTCGTCGCCTCGGTCGTTCTGGCCATCATGATCCTGCCGATTGTCGCGGCGCTGTCTCGTGAGGTCTTCCTCCAGGTGCCGATCGCGCACAAGGAGGCGGCGCTTGCTCTCGGCGCGACCCGCTGGGAGATGATCCGGGCAGCGGTGCTCCCCTACGGCAAGCCAGGTGTGATCAGTGCGTCGATGCTGGGTCTTGGCCGTGCAATGGGTGAGACGATCGCAGTCGCGCTCGTCCTCCCCGCATCCTTCGGAATTTCCTGGAAGATCCTGGCGCCGGCCGGCAACACCATCGCCGCGAACGTGGCCAACGGTTTTGCCGAGGCCAACAACACCGGCCGGGGCGCTCTCATCGCCTCCGGCCTTGTGCTGTTCATCGTCACCATGATTGTCAACATGGCCGCGCGTGCCGTCATCGCCCGCCGGCGCGAGTTCTCGGGTGCCGCCTCATGAGTACGACAACCGTTTCCTCAACGACCGGTACCGGCGGCGGACTGGCCCTACGCGGCCAGAAGCTGCCGAACGCCGCGTTCCCGGTCATCGCGGTGGGCGCTGTCGTCCTCACCGTCCTGCTGTACCTGGTGACGTCGATAGACAGCACGATCCAGTTCGTGCTGATTTCCGGCGTCCTTTACCTGATCGGCCAGACCGTGGCATCAGTTCTGGTCGAAGGGTCCCGCCGGGCCGCGGACCGGTTCGTCACCACGCTTGTCTACCTCGCCTTCCTGCTCGCGGTGATCCCGCTGGTCGCGGTGCTGGCGAACGTGATCGCCAAAGGCGTGGGACGCCTTGATGTCGGTTTCCTCAGCCACTCGATGCGGGGTATCGGCGCGCGCGACGCCGGCGGCGGTATTTACCACGCCCTGATCGGCACGCTGGAACAGATCGCGTTGGCCAGCCTGTTCGCCGTTCCGTTCAGTCTGCTGGTCGCGATCTACCTGGTCGAGTACGGCCGCGGCCGGATCAGCAGGACCATCAGCTTCTTCGTCGACGTGCTGACCGGCCTGCCGTCGGTCATCGCGGGTCTGTTCATCCTCGCCTTCTACATTCTCGCGCTCGGGCAGAAGCCCTCCGGATTCGCAGGCTCGCTCGCCCTGACGATCCTGATGATTCCCATTGTCGTGCGTGCCGCCGAGGAGATGCTCAAGCTCGTCCCACACGAGCTTCGCGAGGCCAGCTACGCGCTGGGTGTCCCCCGATGGCGGACGATTCTCAAGGTGGTGCTGCCGACGGCCCTGCCGGGCATCGTCACGGGCGTCATGCTCGCGGTGGCGCGGGTGGCCGGTGAGACCGCGCCGTTGCTGCTCACCATTTTCGGGACCGACTCCATCAACTTCAACCCGTTCTCCGGACCGCAGTCGGCGCTGCCTCTCTACATCTACTCACAGGCCGGCCAGCCGCAGCAGACCGCGGTCGACCGGGCCTGGGCCGCCGCGCTCACACTCATCGCTCTCGTGATGCTGCTGAACGTCGTCGCCCGGCTGATCGCCAGGATGGCCCGGGTCCGGTGACCGTTCACATGTCACCGTTGCCGCCGCTTGTACTCGCCGTCTGCTCCCTACCGTCCACCGAACCACCGAAGCGCCAAGAGCCGAGGTAACCCATGGCCACCCGTATTGACGTTTCCGGGCTGACTGCTTTCTACGGGAAGTTCAAAGCCGTCTCCGACATCCACTTCAGCATCGAGCCGAAGAACGTTACGGCATTCATCGGGCCGTCCGGCTGCGGAAAGTCCACCGTGCTGCGGACGCTCAACCGTATGCATGAGGTGCTGCCCGGTGCCCGGGTCGAAGGCCGCGTTCTCATGGACGGCGAGGATCTCTACGGCCCCGGGGTCGACCCGGTGAACGTACGCCGTGCCGTCGGGATGGTCTTCCAGCGACCGAACCCCTTCCCGACGATGTCCATCTACGAGAACGTCGTCGCCGGTCTGAAGCTCAACGGCACCCGCAAGAAGTCACTGCTCGACGAGCGGGCCGAGGAGTCGCTGCGCGGCGCCAACCTCTGGGAGGAGGTCAAGGACCGGTTGGGCCGGCCCGGCGCGGGCCTGTCCGGTGGTCAGCAGCAGCGGCTGTGCATCGCGCGAGCCATTGCCGTCGAACCGCAGGTGCTGCTCATGGACGAGCCGTGCTCCGCCCTCGACCCGATCTCGACTCTGGCCATCGAGGATCTGATCGTCAAGCTCAAGTCTAGTTACACCATCGTCATCGTGACTCACAACATGCAGCAGGCCTCGAGGGTCAGTGACACCACGGCGTTCTTCACCCTGGACAAGACCGGAGACCCCGGCCGGTTGGTGGAGATGGACAAGACAGAGAAGATCTTCTCCAATCCGGCCCAGAAGCGTACCGAGGAGTACATCACCGGGCGTTTCGGCTGAACCGGCAACTCCCGCCCCCGAGCCCACCCGACCGGTCACAACTGCTTGGACGCATCTTGTGCAGCCACCTGACGACGAGTCCCCTTCCCCGGAGCAGCGGCGCCCCGGGGAGGGACTCGCCCCATCCGGCACCCTGAACCCGACGTTGCTGGTCGCGGACGCCGCCGCGGACGAGGATCTGCTGTCCGTTTTTGCCGATCATGGTGTCGGGGTAAGCGTCGCCCTCGACGGGGCCCAGGCGCTGCTGGACATCGGGCGTCTCACACCGGCAGTCGTGATCATCTCTGCTCGGCTTCCGGTCCTGGACGGCGTGACAGTGGTGCGGACCGTCCGCACCCGCGACGACATGCCGATACTGCTCGGCGTGGGCCCCCAGGACCGGCGCCAGGCCGCGGCCGGGCTGGAGGCCGGTGCCAGCGCCTGCGTGGCCAGGCCGTACCGGGTCAACGAGGTACTGGCCCTGGTGCAGTCCGTCAGAGGATTCGAGACCGAGCGCGCGGAGCCCGGCGTGCTCCGGGTCGGACCAGTCACCCTGAACCTCGCCGCATACGAGGTCCGGGTCAATGGCATGCCCGTGCGGTTGCCACCGCAGGAGTTCAGACTCCTGCGCATCCTGCTCGAGCGGGCCGGATCCGTGGTCACCCGCCAGACACTCCTCGAACGGGTCTGGGGAACGAGCAGTCATGAGACGAACACCCTTGCCGTGCACGTCCGCCGCCTGCGCAGCCGGCTCGGGGACATCGGGGACCCGACGCAGCCCCGGCTGATCGAGAGCATCCGCGGAGTCGGGTACCGTTTCCGTCTCGCCGAAGAGCCGACCTCCTGAGCCTTCAGGCTCCGGTGCCGGGGCTCAGGTCCCGGTATCGGTCCCGGCGCGCAGATAGGAGATGTCGCAGCTGTACCGGGTGAAACCGAGGTTCTCGTACAGACCTACCGCGCGCTGGTTGGAGTCGTCGACGTAGAGCAGCACCGTGGCCAGACCGCGATCGCGCAGGTGGTGGAGCCCGATCAGGGTCAACGCCCGGCCGAGCCGGCGTCCGGAGAACGTGGGATCGACGCCGACGACATACACTTCGCCGACATCGGCCTGCCGGGTCTCCACGTCGCCGGCGTCCGTATCGGCAGCGTCCGTGCCGCCGGCGTCCGTATCGGCAGCCCGGTGCACCTTCGTCCAGTGGAAGCCGGCGAGCCGGCCCGCGGACTCGGCGAGGAAGAAGCCCGCCGGGTCGAACCACGGCTCGGTCTCCCGCAGCAAAAGATCATCTATGGTCCACTGACCCTGCTCGGGATGGTCGGCGAACGCCCTACGGTTGACCGACACCCACGCGTCCTCGTCCTGCCCGGGAACGAACGTGCGGACGGTCACGTCAGGCGGCACCGTCACCTCCGGCAGCGGTGTGGGCGTCTCGTCGGCGTCCACGTCCTGGGATGCGGGTGGCAACGGCCGGCGCATCTGCCACAACACCCGATCCCGGGCGAAACCGTACCTGCCCGCGAGGGCAGCCGCGGCGGGTGAGTCACCGTGGGCCCAAATAGCGAGGTCCGCACCGGCCCGGTCCGCGGACGCGGTCAGAGCCCCGAGCAGCTTCCCCGCGATGCCACGGCGGCGCTGCCCGGGGTGGACGACCACCTCGGCCTGCCAGCGGTCGCCGGAGTGGACGGCAAGGTATGCATATCCGGCGATCCCACAGGGTTGCGCGGGACGGGCCGAGCCCGTGACGATCAGATGTTGCCCGGTGGTAAGTGGATCGGATGTCAGTCGCAACACAGCGTCATCGGACAGGGGTGCGACCCCGTCCGTGTCGGTGGCCAAGGTCACCAGTGAGCGTAGGATGCCGACGTCGTCGGGGGTCAGTTGCCGGGTCCAGCGAAGCGTCATTCCCGCGACATTACGACCTGCCGCGCCGCAAAGCGACGCGGCAGGTCTGTACTACGCCCAAACGGGTTAGACGCGTTCGGGGGTGCGGATTACTTCTCGCTCGGTGCGGTTTGTCACCGTTTCTTCGGGCAGTGGGGCGATCGGGGGTGCAACGAACTTGTAGCCGACGTGCCGTACGGTCCCGATCATCGATTCGTGCTCCGGGCCCAGTTTGGCACGCAGTCGACGCACGTGGACGTCGACCGTCCGGGTGCCTCCGTAGTAGTCATAGCCCCAGACCTCCTGCAGGAGCTGGGCACGGGTGAAGACCCGGCCCGGGTGCTGCGCGAGGTATTTCAGCAGCTCGAACTCCTTGAAGGTCAGCTCGAGAGGGCGGCCACGCAGCTTGGCCGAGTAGGTGGTTTCGTCCACCGACAGGTCGCCGGACCGGATGACGCCGGCTTCGGCGGTGCCGCCGGCGGCGGCGACCCGGCCGATCGCAAGCCTCAACCGTGCCTCGACCTCGGCAGGCCCGGCTGAGTCGAGCACCACGTCATCAACGCCCCAGTCGGCCGACACCGCGGCCAGCCCGCCCTCGGTCACGAGAGCGAGGAGCGGTGTGGTGAGTCCGGTCGTCCGCAGCAGGCGGCACAGGCCACGGGCGACGACGAGTTCCCGGCGACCGTCGACTACCACGACGTCCACCGGCGGAGCGTCAAGGAGCGCGCTGGCCTCCAGCGGCGCGACGCGGACGGTGTGAGTCAGGAGCCCGAGTGAGGGAAAGGACTCCGCGGACGGTCCAGGGGCGTTGGTGAGCAACAGGACGACGCTCAAGTTGACTCCTCCAGGGTTCGGTTGCGGTGTTGGGGCAGCGTCGACCCACGGATACGTTGCGCCGGCCCCCGCGTTCCACGACCGTCATGGGCGCGAAACGAACACCGGCCTGTGGGGAGGATAGCGGAGTGTCCTACTCCGCTCCTACCGTCTTCGGGGTTCTTCCCACCGCAGACGCTGAGATCCTCGCCACGACGCATCGCCACCGTGTCCGGTCTGTGACCCAAGATTTATTCGATCTTGGGATCGTCGTCGTACACGGCTTTTCCGGCTTTCGCGACAAGCCCCCGGTCAGGGCGGTGTGCGAGGGCATCCAACCCTTTGCCGGCGTGCTCACGCCCGATCTGCGTGGCCATGGCCAGTCCTCGGGCGTATGTACTTTCGGTGACCTCGAGGTCTTGGACGTGGACGCGGCCGTGGGGGAGGCCCGCAGGCTTGGTTACCGGTGTGTCATCACCGTCGGCTGGTCGATGGGCGCTGTCGCCGCGCTACGCCACGCGGCCTTCGCCCGTGCCGGAAAGTCCGTTCGGGGATATCCGGTGCGTCATGTGGTCGACGCGGTCGTCAGCGTGAGCGCCCCGAGCCGCTGGTACGTCCGCGACACCGTCGCGACGCGACGCCTGAACCGGATCGCCGAAACCGCGACCGGACGCCGCATTGCCCGGCATGTGCTCGGGACCCGTCTGATGCCGGAGATCTGGCCGATGATCCCGGCTTCCCCCCTGGACGTCGTCGGTGGGATCGCGCCGACACCGGTGTTGTTCATTCACGGTGACCAGGACGGCTACTTCACGGTGGACCACGCGTATGCGCTGGCCGCCGCGGCAGGGGCGGGCAGCCGGCTGTGGATCGTGCCCGGCTTCGGCCACGCCGAGTCGGGGCTGGTCCCCGGACTCCTGGACCGGATCGGCCGTCACCTACCCGACCTGCTCCCCGGTCGGGCCGAAGTCCCCTTCGTCCCCGATCGGCCGGCGGGTCCGGGGACAGGCCCACAGGACACGCCCGAACACCCGGAGTCCTCATGGCCCGTGTGACGATCCGGTACTGGGCCGCGGCCAGGGAAGCGGCTGGAGTGTCCGAGGAGCAGCAGAACGCTGAAACCCTTGCCGAACTACTCGAAGTCGTGTCCGACCGCCATCCGGGGACGTTGGCGTCCGTGCTGGCGCGCTGTGCGTTCCTCGTGGACGACGCGCCGGTCGGTCGCCGCCAACATCTCGGCGTGATGTTGGCGGACGGCTGCGTGGTGGAGGTGCTCCCTCCGTTCGCGGGTGGGTGAGCCGCCCAGGACCGGGGATCCGCGGCTGCGGAGGTACGGCACCGGAGCGGGTTGTGGTCTTCGGTGTACTTGTCTGGCCGGGTTCGTACGGTTCGTCGCTCTCGTCGGCGTCGGGTCGTGGGAGCATGGAGGGGTGTACGCCCGCGGAGTCGAGACGGCCGCCCGGACGAACTCACCGGTTTTCGGCGCGGCACGGCGGCGGAAAAGATCGTCGTTGCTTCTCGCCGGTGCCTCGATCGTCGTTGCCGCCCTTGTCCCCGCGCTTGTGGCGGACGCGGGGCCGCCTGCGCTGGCCGCGGTCCTCGCCTTGGAGCAGGTCCTGCTCGGCTGGGCATGGGTGCGGGTGCTGGCAGCCTCGAGCGTGACGTTTGTGATCGTCCTGGTTGCCGCGCTTGCCGCGGACGCCACTGCCCTGATCACCGATTCCGATGAGATCGGGGGCTCGGCCGGGGTGGTCGGTATCGCCGTGGTGGCGGTCATCCTCGGACAGCTGTGGCGCCGACGTGCGGGTGCAGGCGTCGCTACCCGTGATCGTCCGAGCACTCCGGGGGGCGCCGTCGTGGGCTCCGAGTATGAGGCCTCCCACGGCGCCTCGTCCGGGCAGCAGACGAGGATCACCGTGGACATGGCGGCGGGTCTCAGCGGAGTGGTCGTGGTCACTCTCCTGACCAGCTATCTGGACGTGGTCGGCATGCGGACTCCGACCGGTCGCGCGGTCGGTGCCACGGTGGTGGCCGCCGGTCTTCTCGGCGCGGGTGCCGCCGTGCTGTTCGCCCGGCTCTGCGCAGCGGCACGTGCCCGGCCGGTCGTCGCCCGGCTCGCCGGGTTCGTCGTGGGCGCTGCCACGGGATCGGTATTCGGTGGCCTGGCGGGTGGGATCGACGCGGCGGACGGGACGGTAATCGCGGCCGTGGCCGCGGCGGCAGCGGTGGTCACCGACCTTGCCGTCGCCCGTGGGGCCGCCGAATTCCGTGGCGGCGACCGTCCGTCCACCTTGCCACTCGTCTCGATCCTCCCGCTCGCCACGGCCGCGGCGTTCGTGTATGCCATCGGTCACCTGCTGGTGGGATGAGCGGAGTGCGGTGGATATGACCGGTGTGTGGATGCTGCTGGCGGCACTGGCGGTCGCCGGCATGGTCGCCGCGGTCACCCGGGTTCGGGACGGGCGCTTTCGGACCGTCCGCGCCGGCTCGGTGACGCCACGTCCGGCGGTGCCCCCGCCCGCTCCGGTGGAACCCGAGCTGAATCCCACCTCGGATGTGGACCGGTCCAGGACCGACGCCGGGACCGACGACGGGACCGACGCCGGGACCGCTGTCGGTCCCGCTGTCGGGACCGGCATGGCTGGCGACTTGGCGGCTGGTCCGGATGGCGACGGGGGAGGGGATCCGGGGCTGGGGACCGAACTGGCCGCGCTCGGCGTGACGCCTGGGCCGCGCGCCACTCTGCTACAGTTCTCCACCGCGTTCTGCGCGCCCTGCCGGGCGACCAGGCAGATCCTTGCCGACGTCGCAGCCGCCGTCCCGGGGGTGCGTCACGTAGAGATCGACGCAGAGTCCCACCTTGATCTGGTCAGGCGGCTTCGGGTCCGTCGTACTCCGACCGTCCTCGTTCTCGACGCGCAGGTCCGGGAAGTCCGCCGGGCCAGTGGCGCTCCACCGAGCCGGGTGGCCGTCTATGCGGCATTGAACCTTACCGTGGGTGAGATATCTACGGAAAGTGATGCGCCGGAACCGAAGGCGACATGACCTGCGTGTCCGATTGATTCGACCGGCCGCCGAATCGGTAACACATCCTTCATGTTCGCTGCTACGGTCGAGGGGTTATGTTCTCCACCGAGCTCGTCAGACGCCGCGCGGTCGATTTGTGCCGTGTCGGTAGCGCGTTGTGTCCATTTTCCTGAGCTGTGCGTCGATGTCGCCCGCTGTCAGTGGACCCGCCTGTCAGGAGATGAGCTCGTGGTCGACCCGAGAGGTCCCCGGTTCGCCGCTGCCGTCACCAGCGTCGTCCTCGCTGCGGTCCTGCTGACCGCAAGCGGCTGGTTGCTCCTCGCGCAGACGATGGTGTTTCTGACCGGCGCGGTGTTCGGGCTCCGGTGCGCGCCTTATGGGTTGCTCTATCGCGTGGCGATCCGACCCCGGCTGGGGCCGCCGGCCGAGCTGGAGGACGAACAACCGCCACGTTTCGCGCAGGCGGTTGGCGCGATCTTCGGCGGCGCGGGTGCGGCCGGCTTTCTCTCCGGTGTTCCAGCGCTGGGCTACGTCGCCACCGGGCTTGCATTTGTCGCAGCATTCCTGAATGCTGCCGTCAGCTTTTGTCTCGGTTGCCAGATATATCTCGTGATACGTTCCCTGAAAGGAGTGCACGCATGAGTCGTACCAGCGCGCTCGTCGACCCGGCCTGGGCCGAAGCGCATCTCACCGACCCCAAGGTCGTTCTGGTCGAGGTTGACGAGGATGTCTCCGCGTACGACAAGGGCCACATCCCGGGTGCGGTCCGCCTCGACTGGAAGTCGGAGCTGCAAGACCCGGTCATCCGTGACTTCGTCAACAAGGAGCAGTTCGAGAAGCTCCTGTCGGCCAAGGGCATCTCGAACGACGACACGGTCGTTCTCTACGGTGGCAACAACAACTGGTTCGCGGCCTATGCCTACTGGTATTTCACCCTTTACGGGCACGCTGACGTGAAGCTGCTCGACGGTGGTCGCAAGAAGTGGGAGCTGGACAGCCGAGAGCTGACCGATGGGGTCTCGGACCGGCCGACGACACAGTACGCCGCGAAGGACCCCCGCACCGACATCCGGGCCTTCCGGGACGAGGTCATCGCCGCGATCGGTGCGAAGAACCTCGTCGATGTGCGGTCGCCCGACGAGTTCGCCGGGCGGCTGCTCGCCCCGGCGCATCTCCCGCAGGAGCAGTCGCAGCGGGCCGGCCACGTCCCGACCGCGAAGAACATCCCGTGGGCGAAGACCGCGAACGAGGACGGCACGTTCAAGTCGAACGACGAACTGACCGCCTTGTACTCCGAAGCCGGGGTCGACCTGACCCAGGACACCATCGCCTACTGCCGCATCGGCGAGCGTTCGGCGCACACCTGGTTCGCGCTGCATGAGCTGCTCGACCTGCCGAACGTGAAGAACTACGACGGCTCCTGGACCGAGTACGGGTCACTCGTTGGTGTCCCGATCTCGAAGGACGTCTGAGCGTGTGCGGGGCAACCAGCGGCGGACCTTCGGTGGAGGGAATTGACGTGGCCAAGGAAACTGTCATCCAGGGTGTTGTGATAAAGGACGGCTCGCCTGTTTCGGCAGGGTACGTGCGTCTGCTGGACGAGGGCGGTGACTTCACGGCGGAGGTGCCGCTGTCGGCGACCGGCCAGTTCCGTTTCTTCGCCCGGCCGGGCTCCTGGACGGTCCGGGCTCTGGTCCCGGGGGCATCCGGTGAGCGGAAGGTCGTCGCCCGTCAGGGCGAGCCGGTCGACACCGAGGTCGAGGTAGCCGCGTAGGTAACCGGACCGGTCCACTGGCGGTTGTCGGCGGACGGGCCTTTCGGATATTTCTTCCGAAAGGCCCGTTCTGGTTTCCGGGACTGTCAGGAACTGCCGGACCGTGGCAGGGGAATATGCTGGCGAGCGGGCATCACCTTTGTCGGTACGGCAAACGCCATCGGGCCGACGGTGTAGTCGTGCATACCGTTGTCCGCCGCGAACCCGGCCGCGGAACTTCGGTCCGGAAATGGTGCGACGACGCGCCGGACCGTGCGCTGCGCCGTGCTGTCGAACTGGACAACTGCGTACAGGACATCGGGTTCGTGCATCATACGATCACCAAACCGCATCAGCCTCACGTCGTGAAGGAGCTCTGTCGTGTGCTGGACGTGGTCTGCTGTTGCAGGAGCGGTTGCCGGCGTGACTTGATGAACTCCCTCGGTCACCGATGGGGGTGTATGGGTAGTTTGCAGACGACTACCCGCCGACACCCGTAGTGCCCGTCGGAATCAGTAGACGAGACCCTGGGCGCCTTCGGCCAACACCTCGGACACGAAGACCGCCGCACCGGCGATGCGCACGCCCGCGAGCACGTCGTCCGGACCGATGGCCCGCCGCGCCGCACACTGGGTACACAACGTTACCCGCCCTCCGGCCAGAACTGCGTCCAACAGGTCCGCGAGGGGGCTGGACTCTGCCAGGACGAACTCGGCGGCACGTCCGGGCAACGCGAACCAGGCGGACTCGCCCGTCAGCCACAGGGAGACGTCCACACCACTGGCGACCCCGACGGCGGCAACGGTGAATGCCTGCGAGCATCGCTCCGGCGCGTCCACGCCCGCGGTAGCTTTGATCACCAGTGAACGGCTCATGGCTCCAGTCTTGCAGCCGATATCACAGAACCGGAGTGACACAGGCCGGACGGGTGTGGCCAGGCTACGCTAGGCGTGTGCTGGAAATATTCTTCACCGCGCTCCTGATCCTCGTGGCGGTACTCATCGGATGGTTCTCGGTGTACGTGGTCTACAAGCTGTACTCGGGTCAGCATTGAGCGGGTTCGACGCGTGCATGCGCGGGACCACGCAGTCGTGACGGTGTCACCCGGGCCGGTGGTCGACCTGCATCCGAACCTGCTGCCGCTCGCCTTCCTCCTGGGCACCTGGCGCGGTGAGGGCGTCGGCGGCTATGCGGGGATGGACGGCTTCCGATACGGCCAGGAGATCGTGTTCTCCAGCACCGGCCGTCCTGCCCTGTCCTACGAGTCCCGGACCTGGTGGCTCGGCGAGCCGCGGGACGGACGCAGCGAGGGCAGCCCGCTGGCCATCGAGGTCGGATTCTGGCGGGTGCAGCCGCCGGACGGCGACGGGCCGCCGGCGGTGGAGGTCATGCTCGCTCATCCGTTCGGCATCAGCGAGATCTACGTCGGGGATGTCGCCGGCACCCGGGTGGACCTGCGGTCCAATGTCGTGATTCGTACTGCCACCGCACGCGAGGTGAACCGCTCCGAGCGGCTGTACGGCCTCGTCGAGGACGGTGACCTCGCCTACGCCATCGACATGGAAGCCGAGGGCAAACCGTTGCAGTCCCACCTGTCCGCACGCCTTCAACGGGTACCGTCCGGCGCCTAGCTTTCGCATACCGCCGTAGGTTGCAAGGTTGTTCAGCCTTGCAGCCGCGGGTTTGCGTCGGCGGCGGCGACTCGGGCGCGCCAGGCCTTCTCTCGCTCGATGGCGCCGGCGAATCCCAACGCGACAGCCGGATCGAAGTTCTCGTCCGAGTAGGTGCGTGTGCAGCCGAGCACGCGGTCGATCTCGTCGGCGGTGATCGCCGTCAGTGGAAGTCGGCCGGTGAGGTAGACGTCGCCGACGAGGTCTATGGAGAAGTGCACGCCATAGCTCTTCGCGTTGCGCCCGAGCAGGAACGCATACGTCCCGGCCAGGTTCTCGGCGGGCTTTCGCATGAAGAACGCCTCGATGAGCAGGGTGTGGTCCAGCACGACCAGCCATGTCATCGTCCGGAGCTTGTGGTCACCTTCCACAGTGACCAGGAACGATCCCTCATCCACCCGCTCGTAGGACAGACCGATGTCGTCCAGGGCATCGTTGATCACCCGGTCGATGCGTGCCCGTTCGGCGCTGTCGACAGGCAGTGACACGGCTGCTCACCTCATCATGATCCTGGATGCGAGATCCTGAAGGTCGGGTTTGCGGAGATCAGGCCGTTGCGGGAACGGCCATCGGCGCCGCAGCGTCACGGTAACCGGCCAGGACGCCGCGGGCGGTGGCGGACCAGCCGAACTCCACCGCCCGGGCGAGCGCGCCGGCTGCAAGCCGCCGCCGCCAGCGAGGCTGACCTGCGACCCTGGCCAGAGCGTCCGCGTATGCGGCCGGATGGCGTTCCTCCACCAGGATGCCTGACACCCCGTGGCGGACAGCCGTGCGCAGCCCACCGACGGCAGCCGCGACGACCGGTGTCCCACAGGCCTGTGCTTCCAGCGCAACCAGACCGAAGCTCTCACTGTGACTGGGAACGACCACCGCGCTCGCGGCCCGGTACCAGTCGGCCAGCTCCGGTTGCGGTACCGGCGGCTGGAACCGGACGACGTCGGAGATACCCAGCTCGGCGGCGAGTTTCACCAGAGCGTCGGGGCGGTCCAGACCGGATCCGCTCGGCCCGCCGACCACCGCGACGACCAGGCGGTCACGCAACGCCGGCTCACGGGTCAGCAGATGAGCGGTGGCGCGTAGCAGCATGTCAGGTGCTTTCAACGGCTGGATACGCCCGACGAACGCCAGCAGCACCGCGTCCGGCGAAATACCGAGGCGGGTTCGCGCCGCCAACGGGTCGCCGGGACGGAACACATCCAGGTCGACGCCGGGCGCTACCACGTCGACCAGGTCGGGATCCGCGCTGTAGAGGTCGATCAGATGCCGTCGCTCGTCAGCGGTGGACGCGATCAGTCGGCTCGCGCCGGCGATGACCTCCTGCTCGCCGACGATGCGGTGGGGCGGCTCAGGCCGGTCGCCGTGGGCGAGCGCGCTGTTCTTCACCTTCGCGAGGGTGTGGGCGGTGTGCACGAGCGGTACGGCCCACCGGCGGGCGAGAGCGAGACCCACCTGACCGGACAGCCAGTAGTGCGAATGGATGACATCGAACCAGCCGGGTTCATGGGCGGCCTCGGCCCGCAGCACGTCCGCGGTGAACGCGCACAGCCAGGCCGGAAGATCCTCTCGGCCGATATCCTCGAAGGGACCGGCCGCGGCATGGTGCACCGTGACACCTGGTGCGAGCTCGACCGCTGGTTGCACCCTGCTGCTGGTGGCTCGGGTGAAGATCTCCACTTCGGTGCCGAAGGCGGCCAGCTGCCGGGACAGCTCCACGACATACACGTTCATACCGCCCGCGTCACCCGTTCCCGGCTGTTCAAGCGGCGACGTGTGCATCGACAGCATGGCGACCCGTCGCGGGTAGCCGGACCGGACGCGACGCACCGACCACCTCCACACCAACCCGGACGCACCGGCCATCCACTACCCGGTTGTCCGAACAACGGATCCGCTGGCTGCATGCCCGGACAGCGTGTCTCCCGCTGGGCTGGAACCATTTGGTGCCGAATTTCATCGGGCCCGGTTTCCCGGCGGGAGCCCGATTCATCCTGCCAGCGACAGAGCCGATCAGCGGATATCGGATGAAGCATGAGACTCATCTGACTTCCGTGACCGACCGTGGTGGGTGTCACGGAAGTGGGTGCGGCCAAGCGGGCACCGGCAGCCGTCCCTGCTCAGCAGGGGGCGTGATGGTGGGCTGTGCTCGGTCCTGCGATCGTGATGGGGTGTCAGGTGCCTCTCCCGCCCGTCGCGGCGAGCCGCGGCTCGCCGCAGGCAGGGCCAGAGCACTCGGGCTCGCGACCCGAGGGACGACCAATCCGAACAGGCTGCGTAGGGTTGATCGCTGGATCGTCGGGACGCAGGCGGCCCGGCTGCGCGGCGTATCCGCACCGCTGGTCGTCGATCTCGGTTACGGCTCCTCGCCGGTCACCACGGTCGAGCTTTTCGAACGCCTTGAACGGGTCGCCCCGGGCGTCCGGGTCGTCGGATTGGAGATCGACCGGGAACGGGTGGCCGCCGCGGAACCGGCCGCACGTCCGCCGGGACTGGCATTCGCCCGCGGCGGCTTCGAGCTTGCGGGACTACGTCCAGTTCTCGTGCGGGCGATGAACGTGCTCCGCCAATACGAGACCCCGGCGGTCGGACCGGCCTGGGCGTCAATACTCGACCGGATCGCCGGTGGCGGTCTGCTGGTCGAGGGGACGTGCGACGAGATCGGCCGACGTGCCTGCTGGTTCGCTATCGACCGTCCACCGGGCGAATCCGGGCAACCGGGGACGTCCCTGTTCACCTCGACGTTCACCTCGACGTTCACCTCGACGCGGCCGTGGCCGTGGCCCGGCACCCCGACACTCACCCTGGCGGCGCATCTGCCGAGTCTGGGGCGTCCCTCTGAACTCGCGGAACGGCTGCCCAAGGCACTGATCGCCCGTAACGTCCCCGGTGACGACGTGTACGCGCTGCTGAGCGCGTTCGACGACGCCTGGACGCGGATGGCGCCGCGCGCAGTGTTCGGGCCGAGACAACGGTGGGTTGCCGCGGTCGAGTCCCTGCGAGCGGACGGGTGGCCGGTGCGGGGAAACCGACGGCGATGGCGACTGGGCGAGGTCACGGTTGCCTGGCCGCCGACGCCGACGCCGACGCCAGCCAGTCGGGATGTTCCCGCTGCCGGTGGGTGAGGCAGGGGTTTCTCATCCACCGAACGGCGGCCGGCTCATCGGTGACCCGCTGTCAGCGCTGTCAGGTTGTCAGCGCTGCGCGGAATGCGGCGTAGCTGCGTTCGTCGAACAGCACGAAACGGGCTTCCCGCACGCCTGTCGGCGTCGCGAGGACCGTGTCCACGGCGATGCGGGCGGCATCGTCCAGCGGCCAACCGTAGACCCCGGCGCTGACCGCGGGAAAGGCCACGCTCAGCGTTCCCAGTTCGTCCGCGACCCGCAGGGCCTGCTCGTAGCAGGACCGCAGCAGATGCGAACGATCCCGGGTGGCCGACCAGATCGGGCCGACCACATGGATGACATGGCGGGCGGGCAGCCGTCCCGCCGTTGTGGCCACGGCCTGCCCGGTCGCCAGACCATCCGCCAGCGTGGTCGCCCGAAGCTCGCGACACGCGGCGAGGATCTCGGGCCCACCGCGGCGGTGGATCGCGCCGTCCACCCCGCCACCGCCGAGCAACGACGAGTTCGCCGCGTTGACCACGGCATCGACCACCTGTTCGGTGATGTCACCGTGCACCAGCGTCACTTCGGTCATGTCCGCCATCCTTGACCATCCCGTTCCACCGGTGTGTCGGCTGCGGCCGGAGTCAGCCCAAGGTCCGAAGCAGTGATCGGCGATGTGCCGTGATATTTGCGGTGATGCTCTCCAGAACAGTGTGGTTGGTACCCAGGTTTTCGGCGTGCATCGGCCACAAAGTGTCGACCTTCTTCACGACGGAGGTCACCTGGTTCGGTAGGTCCGCGGCCGACACGGTTAGTTTTTGCTGCAGCCGGAAAAAAGTATCCAGGGTCACGGTATCGAACCTGTGTTTTCCGCCGAACTTCAGGCCAAGGCTCTCAGGGCCGTCCGCAGTTTTTCGATATGCGGCGGTGGATACAAGGTCATACGCTGGCGAAAGTGTTGGAATTCGCGGATCACGATAGATCAGTGACCAGTTCTTCAGGTGCGCGTCCCCGTTAGAAATCAGGATGTTGAAGGCCAGTCGGCGGGTGAACTCGCGAAGTGCTTCGATGTCGTGGCCGCGGTATACGAGAGCCGCTACCGTTTCGTAGTTACCTGTGTATTTGGCATCCGGATAGACATTCCGTACCTGTGCGAGGTCTTCGATGTGGATCAATCAGCGGTGCTGGTCCCGGTCGAAGCGGCGGACGGCAAATGCCCATTCCTCCGCGAATTGCCATACACGTTGTGGGAGACCGTCGAGTTCGTCCCGATGGACCAGCCTGACAGGTGGAACGTCGATACCAACAGACGCCGCGAGCGACATCATCGTGTACTCGTTGCGGGGGACATCCGAGTAGCGATGATCGGGAAGTTTGACAATCCAGTCACCACCCTCACCATATGCGGGAAGTGTGAGTCGGTCGTCGGTGGCAAGCATCGAGAACTTCAATGCAATACCCGCGAGCGAAAACCGCCAGCCGGGTGGTCATCCGACTATATCATTGATTTGACTGAAATTTTTAGGACGCATTCCACCGTCCCGCGCGGACTTCTCGGGGGGCTCGTCCCCGGCCAGGATCCGAACTGCCCCTGGAAGGTCATGACCCACTTGGGTGAGCAGCTCCATCTCACGAGTGGCGGAAACTCCCCGGTCGGCTGCTATCCAGTCCCTTAATGGCCCCTCTGGCAGCAGATTCGAAAACCAGGGTGGGACTCTGAGCGCGCTGGAGTGACGCGCTGAAAGGTTTTGCTCGAATATCAGGCCCAGAACAGGTCTTTGCGGGTCCTCTTGATATTCGTTGTTCAGGGTGAACCAGGTGTGATCGCCGCGTTGGTGAATCGTACCAACTCGTCGATCCTGCAGCCAGACCGCGTGCAGGGACTCAGGAATCGACATTATCGTCCCCATCGAGATCGCCAAGAATCAGATCGTCGATCGGTGGGGTGTCTTCGAAGCCCCACTCGCACTCATGCTGAAGGAATCTCCTGAGATCATCGCGAATAATTTTCTGACGAGCATCCAGAAACTCGGTGAGGTGGTTCTCGGCGAGCAGTCCGGCTGCGGAACGCGTAATAGCGTGCGAGCGGAGCACGGTATCCCACTGTTCGTCATCGAGGCCCAGTGGTTGCTGGGAGAACAGGGCATCGATCTCGTCGATCGGTTCTTCCTCGGTGGGCATCAGTAGCCTGTTCGCGGCCCACATGCGGTATTGTTCGGGGACAGCTTGGCGACGGAGTATACGGTGAACCGCCTCAGCCGCGGTGGTCTGGTCGGTCAGGCCCTCCGACAGGTCGGAGGGCTCATAGGGTTCACCTGTTCGTGGAGAGCGTGGTCCTGCCTTCCACCATGCACAGAGTACGATTTTTGTGCCGGCATCGTTGGTTCTGAATCTCGACAGGTCGGGTATGGTATCTTCTTCTTTCCCAACGGCTTCGAGAATACCTTGTACAGAGCCGGAAAGGTCATCCGGCCTGACTCTTGAACACAGTACGCGCATTGCGCCGGTAACGCTTCCCTTGAAGACTCCCGGACCAGCGAGGGCGGCCCGCCAGTACCAGCGACGAAGAAGGCGGAGGTTGCGCTGATCGGGGTGAGGATGATGCGCAAAAAAGCGAGCAAGTACGACCAGTAGATATCGATAGGCGAGAAGACTGTAATGGGCGACACCTGCTTCGTCCTTCAGGAAGGTCACCGCCTTCCGTAGCGCCTCCTCGCCCGCCTCGTAGGCCGTATCGCGGTCCTCCCCGGGAAACTCGGTTTCCCTTCTTCCTTGGTCATCGAATTCGTTACGAATCTCGCGGGTGATGTCCGGTCCACGTCGTGCCAGAATTGCGTGGAGCACAGTGTCGTCGTCAATAAGACCGAGGCTGAGTTCGTCGTTGATGTGGTCAGCTATGAGGCTGATGTCGAGGCGGCTGTCCTTGGTGGCCTCATCGCCGGCGTAGAGGGCAGAGAAGACTTCGGCTCGGCTCAGCCGCTTGCCGTAGTTGTTCATCCGGTCAAAGATATCCCGAAGAACCATTTCGTCACCCTGTTCGACCTGGTAGGCGGGAATTTCGAACTGCCGGATGGTCTTTGTTACCCCGGTTGCCTGGTCAAGGTGGTCACCGATTTCCTGATGGCTTGCGAACCACCTGATCAGACGTTGGAGGTCGAAGAGTACCGGGAGCGGGATCAGCCAGGGGTTTTCCTGACCGGGACGGGGTACGAAGTTTCCTTCACGGAGATCGTAGGCGAGCGAGAAACGAGGCTGCGCGCAGCCTTCCTCATGGAGCGCATTTGCGAGGCTGGTGATTCGTTGCTGCCCATCAACCACCCAGAACGCCCGCGGTATGTGTGGTGCTTTGATGGTGAGAGCGCCGAGTCGGACCGACTGCTTCGGTCCTGGACGAACCCAGAGTAGGAGGCTCCCCACCGGATAGCCCTTGACGATGCTGTCGAACAGACGGACCACGTCCTGGCGTCCCCAACGGAGGTCCCGCTGGAAGTGCGGGACACGGATCGCACCTTTCCACGCCTGGGTGACCAGCTCTTCCACGTCGTAGGTGGTCGCGCTAGGACGGGTATCGAGCCCGGCTCTCATCGGATCCTCCTCTGTCGCCCTTCAGGATCCCAGGTCCTACCGACACGTTGACGCCACGGGCGATCTGGCTGGTGGTCTGCGTGGTCGGGCCGGCCTGTCGCGGTAGCGAACAGACGTGCCTGTCGGATCCGGGCAGGCTGTCGGGACGCCGGACGGTGAGCTCGGATGGGGTCTCACCCGGCGGGGGTGGGGACACCGGCCGGCCGCTCGCCCACGCTGAAAGCCGTCCCGGAGGGGAGCCGAACGTGGCTGAACTCGTCGTACTCGGTTTCGACAGTCGCAAGCAGGCCGAGGAGGTCTGGGATGTCGGTCGGCGCCTGCGCACGGAGGAACTGGTCGACTTTGAGGATACGGCGCTCGCCTGGCGTGAGCCGGATGGCCATATCAAGATCCAACAGGCATTCAACCCGACCGCCGCCGGCACGGTCGGCGGTGCGCTGTGGGGAACGCTGATCGGAGCAATCTTCCTCGTGCCGGTGGTCGGCCTCGCGGTCGGAGCCGCCGGCGGTGCGCTGGCCGGTCGGCTCAGCGAGGTCGGCATCGATGATGACATGATCAAAAGGGTTGCCGGCCACCTGCAACCGGGCAAGGCCGCGCTCTTCGCCATCGTTCGGCGGTCAACGCCCGACAAGGTCGTGGATGCGCTGCGGCCTTACAATCCCGTCGTCATCAGGACATCGCTGACCGAAGAGCGTGAGGATGACCTGATCAGGGCGCTGCACGGCGTTCCGGCCAGCGCCTGACCGCCGTCACAGGCGAACCGGTGCCGGGCCTTTCCGGTCCGTCAGCGGTTCGCCTGTGACGCGTCGTTTGCCGTTCCGGGTATCCGCTGTGCCCGGTCAGAAAGCCGGACGCCGGGTCGGGGTAATCTTGTCGAGGACGGCGAGGTCGTCGGCGCGAGGTTGCCATTCGCCGGCCGCGGCATTGGCCCGAACCTGTTCCGCCGTGGTCGCACCGGCAATGACCGACGAGACCGCCGGCTGTGCGGCCAGGCCACCGATCGCGACGTCCAGTATGGAACGGCCGCGTTCACGGGCGAATGTTTCCAATGTCTCGATCTGGTCGAAAAGCTCGTCGGTCAACTCGTCCTGACGGCCCGCGAGCCGGGTACCGGATGGCGGTACCTCGTCCCGCAGGTACTTGCCGGTGAGGATGCCGTTCGCGAGGGGGAAGTATGGCAGGATTCCGATGCTGTATTTCTGCGCCGCCGGGACGAGTTCGGCCTCGACGCGGCGTTCCAGCAGGTTGTAGTGGTTCTGGGTGGAAATGTAACGAGTGGTTCCGGATGCGCGTGCCGTCCACTCGGCGTCCGCGACCTGCCAGGCGGTCAGGTTGGACGAGCCCACGTAGCGGACCTTGCCCTCGCGGACGACCTCGTCGAGGGCGGCCAGCGTCTCCTCCACTGGGGTGAAAGCGTCGGGATTGTGAAGCTGGAAAAGGTCGATGTAGTCGGTCTGAAGCCGACGGAGTGAACCCTCGACGGCTTTGCGGATGTAGCGACGGGAAGCTCGTGCGTTGAAATCGGGTCCGTAGGCGCCGCCCATGTCGTTACCGAACTTGGTAGCAAGGACCACGCCGTCGCGTCGGGTCCGCAGCACATGGCCGAGCAGGGTTTCCGACCCGCCCTTGTTGCCATACGTGTCGGCCGTGTCGAAGAGCGTGATGCCGTTGTCGAGTGCCGCCGAGACAACGGCCCGGGTACCCTCGAGATCAACTCGTGACCCGAAGTTGTTGCAGCCGAGACCCACGACGGACACCAGTAGGCCGGAAGAACCCAGTGAACGATAGCGCATCTGCCGATACAACACGACGGACCGCGAACCCCGGACGCCCGGGTCCGGGGTTCGCGGCAACCGAAACAGATCGGTGATGTCCGGTTGTGTCTGCCATGTTTCGGTGGAGTCCGTGTGCCGGCTCAGGTCAAAACAGTGACCGCTGGAACGGCACCGGGTGGATGGGTGCGGGCCGGACTCGTGACATCAGTTGGACGTGGCCGCGTTGCTGACGGCCTTGCCCACGGATTCGGCGGCGCGCCGGGTCGAGGTGCGGGCGGCTTTGGTCTGGCTGACCGCGGCCCTCGTACGGGTAACGGCCTCTTCGGTGGCCGGGCTCCGGCGAATGTTGGAAACTCGCTTCTCGCCCCGGTCGGCAAAGTCGTTGTAGAGCGATGTTGCGCGTCCCTGCAGGTCGGAAAGCTGGGAGCCGACCGATGAGGGCAACGCCTTGACGGCGGTCTGCACGCTGGTCGGAAGCTTCTGCGCCCGGGCGGAAATGCCGGTGACCAGGCCGGGGAGCTTCTTTACCTCGTCCACGTAGACAGTGGGAATGCTGAGGATTTTTTCCACGGCGGCGTCGGCGGCTCCGACAGAGGCATACAGGGGCTTACGGACCTCGGACAGGGGGATCCTGACGTCCGCCTCGATCTCGGCGGTGTCCTCGGACGTATGGGTGGTGGTTCGGATGGTCGCCACGGCTACCTCCTGTTTGTAACTGTCATCTGACCATCGGTTGTGTTTTTGTTGCTTACGGCTTGTTCATCAAGCGTCCGCATTCGGGTGATCGCTGTCCGCTTCGTCGGCATCCACGGCCCGGTGCGGCGTGCTGTCGGACGATGCGGGGCCGGCGTTCGCGTTGGAATCCTCACCGGATTCAGGCGTGATCACGGCCAACCGCTTGCGTTGGGCCGCCGGTGTCCGCTTCGAGGCGGCGCCGGTCGTTCGCGGTCTGGGAGCAGTGGCGGAGCCGGAGGGTTTCCGCGCGGCCGCGGTCCTTGTTGCCCGGGCGCCGTTGGGCGAGCTCACGGTCGTTTCGGCTGTGTCGGCAGGTGTGTCGGCTGTGTCGGCGTTCGCGTCACTCGCTGGCCGATCGGGATCGGAGCCGCTCTGCTCCGGATCCGGGCCGGACGCCGCCGCGGCTTCGGCGACCAGGCCGTAGGCCACGTTTTCCTTCCGGAACGCGTCATAGATCTCGACGATGACCTGCTTCTGGCGCTCGGTGAGAGCGGTGTCGGCAAGGACGGCGGTGACGACATCGTTGTCGGCCGACCGTTCGTCGAGGATGCCGGCCTGTATGTAGAGCACCTCGGCGGAAATCCGGAGTGCCTTGGCGATCTGTTGCAGGATCTCCGCGGACGGCTTTCGCAGACCACGTTCGATCTGGCTCAGATAGGGATTGCTGACTCCGGCCTGCCGAGCGAGTTGACGGAGTGAGATCTGCGCGGCCTTACGCTGATCCCGGATGAAGTCGCCGAGATCGCGCATATTCAGGGGCGGCACGTTGGGTGTCAACCTCCTCCCATCTGCGCGTTGCGTGAACCGTCCGGATATCTGGACGGCTCGCGACGCCGGACAACCAACGTCTCGCAGCGTACGTCCGGATGCTAGCTATGGCAAGCACCCGGCTAGCGGTTTTGGTCCGAATCGCACGCTCGTCCCGGTGACGGGGGCCGCATCCGATATGGCTCTTCTCGAGCTGTCCGAGATCAGCGGGTCGCGTGCGAGAGCCATTCGCGCTGAGTGGCAAGTGCCGATTCGGCCTTGGCCACCTCGTCGGCGTGTCCGTGCGCCCGAGCACGCTCCAGCTTTGCCTCCAGCTTGGCAACGGACTCCCGTAGCGTTGTCACGAACGGGGATTCCGCGGTCTCCTTCCGGCGCCACCGGACGTCCGCTGCCTGCCGGATCCGGTCACCTGCCGCGGACAGCCGGCGTTCGAGATCGCCGACGGCATCCCGGGGCACTTTCCCGATGGCGTCCCAGCGTTCCTGGATCTCCCGGAGTCTGCGCAGCGACTGGTCGGACTGGGTGGGGTCGAGCGCGGCGGCCTCTGCGAGCAACTGCTCCTTGGCTGCCTGGCTCGCGCGCAGCTCGACGTCCCGCTCGGCGTTGGCGGCGTTGCGCCGAGCAAAGAACGTGTCCTGCGCGGAGCGGAAGCGCAGCCACAGGGCGTCCTCTGCGTCCTTGGGCGCACGCCCCGCAGACTTCCACTGGTTCATCAACGTCCGGTACTGAGCGCTTGCGGATGACCACTCGGTCGAGTCGACGAGCGCCTCGGCCTCGGCGAGGATCGCCTCCTTGCGCTCCCTGGACTGCGCACGCTGCTGGTCCAGCGCGGCGAAGTGGGCGGTCCGGCGCCGGTTGAACTCCTCGCGGGACGCGGTGATCTTTTTCCACATCTCGGTGTCCGTGCGACGATCGACCCCTGTGATCGCCCGGAACTCGACGGCGATCGCGCGGAACCGCTCGCTGGTGGCCTTCCAGCCGGAACTGGGGGCGAGCCGTTCACCTTCGGCGACGAGAGCCTGCTTCGCCTCGATGGCGGCGGCGGTCCGTCGAGCACGTTCGGCGGACCGCAGGGTCGCCCGTTCGTCGGCTGCGCCAAGCACTGCCTCAAGCCGCGTGGCAAGGATGCCCAGGTCACCCACGGCCGCCGCGGCGTCAAGGGACCCGAGCAGCCGGCGCGCACTCGAAGCAAGATCTGCAGGGTCGGCGCTGGGGACGGTGAGCCGCTGTTCGAGCAGCACCACGTCGGCCACCAGGTCGTCGTAGCGCCGGGCGAAGTGCGCGAGGCCCTCCGCAGGACTGCCGGCACGCCAGGAGCCGACAGGGCGTTCACCCGCGGGCGTTCGCACGTAGACGGTGCCGTCGTCGCCGACGTGCCCCCACTCGGAGCTGTTGCGCTCACTCATTGTGGTCCCGAAGATCGACATCAGGTCGACTGTCATTCTTGCAGGGATCGGGTCGATGGGGCACACCCGATTACCGCCTCGGCGGCAAAGGCACTCCGGTCGCACTCTGGAGGATCAACGTTCGCCGGTCGGTGGCACTTGTGGCCCCGATGGCACCCGTACCGCGATGTGTCGACTTGCCCCGTAGACTGAGGACGGCTACGCGGCGGTGGGGCTCGCCGAACCCGATCCGTCGCCGGAACCATCCAGGCGACCAACGGTCCCTACCCGTACCGTCTCGGCGAACCCGCGGGTAGGCGAATGTTGCATGGATGTTCCCACACAGTCGTTGGAGTCCACGGTGGTCGATGCCGACCTCGGCGTGGTTGTCCCTTCCCGGAATCCAAGGTCGTGGTCGGCCGATCGCGTGGTGCTCGCGGTGATCGCTGCCGGTGGCGCGGCCGGCGCGGCGGCCCGTTACGGGATCGGGCAGGCCTGGCGTACTCCCGCCGGGGCGTTCCCCTGGACCACACTGACGATCAACGCTGTGGGCTGCGGGTTGATCGGCATCCTCATGGTATTGATCACGGACGTGTGGTCGGCGCACCGGCTGGTACGTCCGTTTCTGGGAACCGGGATTCTCGGTGGGTTCACCACCTTCTCCACCTACACCGTCGATGTCGAGCATCTACTGGATGCCGGTAGGACCGGCCGGGCGTTGGGCTACCTCGTGCTTACCGTGCTCGTCGCGCTGACCGCCGTGTGGGCCGGTGTGGTGGCCACCCGGCTCGCGAGCCGGATCCATCGGAGGGACCGGCGATGAGGCCGAGTGGTCCGGCGCTCCGATTGACGATCTTCATCGGGGATGGTGACACCTGGCATCACCGGCCGTTGTCGAGCGAGATCGTGCGGCGAGCCAGGGCCACGGGTCTGGCCGGTGCCTCGGTATTTCACGGGGTGGAGGGCTTCGGTGCTTCCTCGGTGGTGCACACGGCCCGGTTGCTCAGCCTCAGTGCGGACCTGCCGGTGGCCGTGGTCATCGTCGACGTCGCCGACAAGATCCGCTCCTTTCTGCCGGAACTGGACGAACTGGTCACCGAAGGACTTGTGATCATCGACGAGTGCGAGGTCATCCGCTACGTCGGGCGGCAGCCATGAGCTGGTTGCTCGTCCTGATCGGCGCGGCGCTCGGCGCCCCACTGCGCTACCTGGTCGACCGGACGGTGCAGGCCCGCCACGCCAGCGTGTTCCCCTGGGGGACGTGGACGGTCAACACCGCCGCCAGCCTGCTCCTCGGCGTGCTTGCCGGTACCGCTTCATCCGATCTGCGCCTCGTGGTCGGTACCGGGTTCTGTGGGGCACTGAGCACCTACTCCACCTTTGGCTATGAAACCCTGCGGCTCGCCGAGGACGGCGCCGTCCTCTACGCCGCGGCCAACGTGCTCGTCGGTGTTGTCGGTGGGCTGGGAGCGGCAACCATCGGTATCGCGATTGGTCGCACCATATAGCGAAATATCGACTGTGCATCCTTACAGTATTCGTTTCTGTTATTGCAATGATTCTCACTCTGTAGGTGTTCGAGACGGTCGCGGTCCTCACACAGGGCGGTCTACCCGGCTCCGGCACCGCGATCGTGTACTACATTTGCGAGGCAGGATTTACCGGTTCGTTCCGGATTGGGTATGCCCCGTGCTCGCTGCGCTCTTACCGGTGGCCGTTGTCCTGCCCGGTGTCGTCCGCCGTGGAGCCGGTAAACCTCCTTGTGCCGACGCAGATCGGTGTCGTCCCGAATTATGTGACGATTTCCGCTCCTGGTACCACCGGCACCGGCGTCGAGACATGAGAGCCTGAGAGGAAGACACGTGATCTGGACTCGCCGCTCGACGCGGCTCGCGCTCGCCGCTGCCGTGTTCACGGTCACCGCGTGCGGGGCAGGCGGTGCGCACGGTCGGTCGGCCGGTTCCAGCCTTCGCCCGACCGTCCGGCCCGCCACCGCGGCCGTGGAGGAGGTGGACGGCGCCAAGGCGTCAACGCAGTGCGCCGCCAGGGTGAAGACGCTACGGATGACCGTGAGCGGGCCGCTCAATGACGCCGCGAAGTCCGGCAAGGCCTACATGGAGAAGGCCCATCCGGGTCTGACCGTCGAGATCACGTCGACCGCGACCACCTACACCCAGATCGTCCAGCAGATCAACGCCGACGCCGCCGCCGGTCGCAGAACGGACCTGGCGGTGGCCGGATTCGACCTGCTGCCCACGTTCGTCCAGCAGCTCGACGCGCAGGAGGTGTCACCCCGTCTGCTGCGCGCGTCCTACGACCAGCGGCTCACATCCCTCGGTAAGGTCGGCAACGAGCTGTACGCCGTGCCGCAGCAGGTGTCCATACCCGTCCTGCTGTACAACGCCGACCTGCTCGCCAAGGCCGGCGTCGATCCGGCGTCCCTGAAGGACACCGCCGGTGTGCTCGCCGCGGCTGAGAAGATCAAGGCGACGCTGCCGGGCGTCCAGCCGATCGACCTACCCACCGGGGACCAGTTCGGGCAGTGGTTCCTGAACACCATCGCCGGGTCGAAGGGCGCGAACATCTCCGACGCCGCGGGTCGACCGGACTTCAACAGTGCCCCGGCACGTGATGCCGCCGGCTTCCTGGCAAAGGTCGGCAGCTACGGTCCGCAGTCGAAGGCGCCGACCGACGCGCTGGTCCGCTTCGGTCTCAGCAGGAAGACCGCGATGGTCGGCGCGAGCATCAACTCGGTGGTGCCGGGGCTGCGGGCCGCCCTGGCCCAAGGCAAGGGCGCGTTCCCGCTCGGCGTCGCGCCGCTCCCGGTGCTGCCCGGTGGCGCGCAGCACCCCGTGGCCGGCGGTAACGGTCTGGTGGTGTTGGCGACCGACCGCTGCCAGAACGAGATGGCCACCGAGCTGATGGTGTCGCTGCTTGCTCCGGATGTGGTCGCCGCCGGTGTTGAGGCGCTCAGCTACCTGCCGGTCGACCTTGAGGCCGCCAACCGACTCGTGTCGCTCTACAAGCAGTACCCGCAGCTCGTGCCCTTCAACGGCATGATCGATTCGATCGTGCGGGCACCTTACTGGGCTGGGGTGCGGGGTGGCGAAGTACCCACCGTGGCATCCGACGCGGTCCAGAGGATCATGGCGGGGGCGGATGCGGCGTCCACCCTGGCCGAGCTGCAGACCCAGGCGGAGAACCTCACCGGATGACCGCTGGTCGCCGGCATCGCGGTCGGGACGCGGTCGGCCGGGAGCGGCTGTTGTAGGTGGATCCGTGATACGGCGTTTCCCGGGGACCCCCGCCACCGCGGGGGTCCCCGGCCGTGATTTCTCCAAGTGATCTCAGCGTGGTCCGCGTACCCACACCGTCCGCAGCCAGGTCTAAGATCTTGCTTGACAGCAAGTAGGTGGGTAGCTGATGAGTATATAGATGGCCATCCCGCGATGTAGCCGCGATGAGCGTTGCGAAACCTGTGCAGTCAGCGCGGTTGTCGGTGATGTGTTGTCCTTCTGTGGCCTTCGTGCGCGCATCGCTACATGATCACGACTGTGCCGGGTGAGGATGCGCCACATAGCGTCGTGAGCCGCTCACCAAATGCGACTCGAGGGAGACGGATGATGTTGACTGAAGGCGCCGGCGCCTGCACTCACCCGCTCGCGTTCGTCCGGGCGCAGCGCGGCTGGTCCTACCAGCGGTTGGCCAGGGTGGTGGCGCGTCGTGCGCGCGACCTGGGAGTGGCCAACATGGCGGCGGAGCGCCAGAAGGTCTGGCGATGGGAGCATCGGGGCGTTGTGCCTGACCGGGTGTCCCAACTGGCCCTTGCCGCCGAACTGGGGGTCTCGACCGACAGGGTCGAGTCCCACCCCTGGCCCGCGTGGCTTCCGACCGGTGATGTGGTGCGCACCGACTACCCCTGGTCCGGAGTGGGCAGCGTGACTTCCATGATCGACGTTGTTGAGGACGCACTCACCGACCGCCGGGGGTTTCTCACCATCACCGGGACAGGTGTGGCGACGTTGGCCAGCGAGTGGCTCAAGCTGGAACCTGCCCACCTGACCGCGGCACGGGACGGCGGTCAGGTGGACGCGCAGATCGTCAACCGTATCGAGCACAACATCCCCGGCTTACGGCTGATGGACGACCGGCTCGGCGGCGAGAGCGTCCGGCGACTGGTCGACGCCGAACTCGGCGTGGTCACCGAGCTGCTTGCCCGTGGCTCGTACACCGAGGAGATCGGGATGAGGCTCCAGCTGCTCGCCGCCGAGCTCGCCCGGGTCGCCGGCTGGGCGTCGTTCGATGCCGGCTACCACACAAGCGCGCAACGTTACTGGATTGCGGCCCTGCACGCTGCGCACGCTGCCGGGGACCGGCTGATCGGCGCGAACATCATGAAGAACATGGCGCTGCAGTGCGTCGACTTCGCCCGCCCCCGCGAGGCCGTCGAACTGGCGAATGCGGCGGTGGCCAGCGCTGGTGGCATCAGCGGACGGGCCGGTGCGATGCTCCAGATGAGACTGGCGAGGGCGCACGCGGCCCTGGGGGAGCCGACCGAATGTTCCCGCGCGCTTGCCCGCTGCGAGACCGCGTTCGAGCGGGCCACCCCGCAGGACCCCGCGTGGGCCGGCATCTTCGACGAGGGGGCGTACGCCGCCCAGATCGGGATCTGCTATATCGACCTCGGTCATCTGGCGCATGCCGACCGGTGGCTGGAGCAGGCCCTCGAGGTGCACTCGGCCGTCCGCGCCCGAGACCACGCCACGTACCTGCTCCGCCGCGCGGCCGTCCAGATCGACCTGGGCAACCTCGATCACGGATGCGCCCTCGTCCGCGAGGTCGTGCCGCTGCTGGAAGCCACCCGGTCGCAGCGCAACGGACGTAGGGCGGAGGAGGTACGCCGACGTCTGCGCCGACATGCCTCGGACCCGCAGGCGCGGGAGGTCGACCAGTTGCTCGTCCGTCCGACCTGACCACCTGACGGTCGGAAGTCCTGACGGTCGGAAGTCCTGACGGTCAGCGGGCGAGACGACCTGCCGGGCGGGTGGGCTGTGCAGGCCCGCCGGCCGGGTCGATGGATGCCGCGACCTCGCCTTCCTCAGGGTCGAGGACCACCAGCGGGGCGTCGTCGGCGACGGTCCGCTTGATGATTGCGAGCGCGACCGGACCGAGCTCCGCGTGTACGGCGGACGTACCCACGAACCCGACCGTCCGGCCGCCCGCGCTCACCGGCGCGCCTCGGGTGACAGTTGTGCCGTCCAGATGCAGCAGCACCATGCGACGCGGTGGACGCCCGAGGTTGTGCACCCGGGCGACGGTCTCCTGACCGCGATAACAGCCCTTGTCGAGGTGGACAGCGGTGGAAAGCCAGCCGACCTCGTGCGGGATCGTCCGGTGGTCGGTGTCGGAGCCCAGACGCGGTCGACGGGCGGCGACCCGGAGCGCCTCGAACGCGCCCACACCGGCCAGGGTCGCCCCCGCGGACCGGAGCCGCTCGACCGTCCCGGCCAGTTCGGCGTGCGCAACGAGCAGGTCCACGCCGTACGGCATCCCGCGGACGAGCGTCCCCGCGCTGTCGGGGCGTTCCTCACCGGGTGTGCCTGCCGGTACGGCCGTCGGACGGGCAAGTGGGTACGGCCCTCGGGCGAGCGGATCGTCGTCACCGACGGTCGTGTCCTGGGTGGGACGTCCCCTGAAGAGCGCGAGCGGATGGTCGAGCGACCCCAGCGCGCCCGTCACGACCTGCACCGCGTCCGGGCCGATCACCGATACCACGGCGTGGTCGGCGCCGACGTCGACCGGTTCGACCCGCAGTAGGAAGCGCATCGACTCCAGATAGGCCAGCAGGGCTGGGCTGGTGCCCGGTTCGACGTCCAGCCAGGTCGCTGTCCCGTCATCGGCGATCACCATGTGGTGTTCGACATGGCCGTGTGGGGAGAGCACCAGTGCCTCGCTGCCCCGCATGGCCGGCAACGCGTCCAGATGCTGCGAGGTGATGCTGTGCAGCCAGGAGAGTCGGTCCGGACCGGTGACGCGGATCACCCCGCGGTGCGAGCGGTCGACGACGGCGGCGCCGCGTCCGGCGTCGCGCTGCTCCCGCAGCGGGTCGCCGTAGTGGTCGGCGACCCCGAGGTCCGGCGCTGTCGCGGGCACCGCCCCGGCGGCGGCCAGCAGGGGCGATCGGTAGCCCTGACCGGCGGTGGGATCGCCCGGTGGCGCGGGCCTGGATCCGGTGGTGGGCGTGGCGGTGGAATCGGCGGTCATGGTCTGTTCAACCAACTTGCCGGCCTGCGCAGTCCGCACAGCGGCCCGCGAGCGCCACATGGTCGACGTTCACGGAAAACCCGAAGTCATCCCGCAGTCGGGTCACCAGGTCGGACAGTACGTCCGGCGGAATCTCCCGGATGGCGCCGCAGGCACCGCAGACGAGGTGAACGTGTTCTTTGACGCCGGCCGCGTGGTAGGTCGGCGCGCCGTGCCGCAGATGGGCGTGGGAGACGAGGTCGAGTTCCTCGAGAAGGTCCAGCGTCCGGTACACCGTCGAGATGTTGACCCCGCCGGCGGTTCGGCGGACCTCCGTAACGATCTCTTCCGGGGTCGCGTGGCCGAGCCGGGCAACCGCCTCCAGCACAAGCTGGCGTTGTGGCGTGAGGCGGTACCCGCGAGAACGCAGCTGCGTCTGCCAGTTGCCCCGCAGCGCGCCCTTGACGTCCGCGCTCTTGACGTCCACGGCCATGACGTCAGTGTAGGCGCAGCACCTGGGCATGGTCCTTGAGTGACCGGGTCCCCCGAGCGACCGGGCATGACGTGAGGCCAGGATCGGCCTGGTGCGCGGGGCGCCGTTCGACGCGGGGCGCCGTTCGACGCGGGGCGCCGTTCGACGCGGGGCGCCGTTCGACGCGGGAGGATCCGTTCGACGCGGGAGGATCCATGGGCCGACGGCTACCGATCATCATGTGCACGGCAATCCTGTTCAACACCGTCCGGTTGTACGGCCGGCTGCGTGGGCTTGACACGGCGGCGCCGAGCCTGCGCCCGGTCGGACCTGACCATGCGTTTCTTGTCGCCACCGGTGTCGTGCTCACCGAGGACGCGCGTCGCGCCGCGAGCGCGCATGCCGACGCCACCGGCACCGAGGTTCTCGATCTCGTCCCGTCCGATCTTGCCCCGCACCTGGTGGTCGATCTTGCTCGAGTGGTCGACACCCGGACCTACGGCCAGGACCGGTTCGCGACGGGGACGGGGGCGTTTCACGCGCTGCTCGTCGACCGGGGGCTGCTGGTCAGGGCCGGTGTGGAGGAACGGGACGACTACCCACCGGCCGAACTCGCGCTGATCACCCGGAAGCTGAAACGGTACGCGCCCACCAGTACCGACCTGGCCGTCATCCCCGGAGTACACGCCCATCGGGACGCGGCAGGCCGGCGGCTGCGTGCCCGGTGGATGGCTGAGCGTTACCGGCGGCCGCTGCTCGTCGTTCCGTTCATCCGAGGCGCGGCCCTGGCCGTCGGCCTGGTCACGAGTCCGGGCTGGGGGGCCGCGGCGGTCGCCGGCTGCTGGCTGGCACCGTTCGCGGCGTGTGCCGGCCGGCTGCGGACACGGCCGGCGGAGGCGGTCCGCGGTCCAGCCACCCGCCTTCTCACCGGTCCGGGCGTGGTGGCCACCGGGATCAGGACCCGGCAGTGCGGGCACCCGTCCGAGCAGGCCGAGGCGGCCGAGGCGGCAGAGGCGAGGCGGCGGCGGGCCAGGTACCACGACGAGATCGCGGCCGGGGTGGACAACCTGCTCGAGCCCGGACGGAAGAACTGCCCGTGGTGCGGGTCGACGCGGCTGTCGCTGCGGGTCGAGGCCGGTGACACGGTGATGGGCAAGCCGGGCCGCTTCCGGTACGACGGCTGCGCAGACTGCGGCCACATCTTCCAGAACCCCCGCCTGAGCCCGGCCGGCCTGGAGTTCTACTACCGGGATGTCTATGACGGGTTGTACGCCGAGCTCGCCGAGGAGGTCTTCGGTTCGTCCGACACGGTCTACCGGGCGCGGGTCGCCCTGCTGACCCGGCATACGACACCCGCACGGTGGCTCGACGTCGGCGGCGGGCACGGCCACTTCTGCCTCGCGGCGAAGGGCCTGCTGCCCGACACGACGTTCGACGCACTGGACATGGGGGAGGGGATCGAGGAGGCGGCCCGGCGCCGCTGGGTGGGGCGTGCGTACCGGGGGTTCTTCCCCGATCTCGTCGATGAGATCGCGGGCCGCTATGACGTGATCAGCATGTTCCACTACCTGGAACACACCCGTGACCCGTATCAGGAACTCGACACCGCGGCCAAGGCGCTTGCTCCCGGCGGGTATCTCGTGATCGAGGTCCCGCATGCCCACGGCCCGTCCCTACGGATCTACCGGAACCGCTGGGTCGGCCTGTTCCCCCCGCAGCATCAGCACCTGATCCCGCCGGACAACCTCGTCCGGGCACTGGCCGAGCGGGACCTGAGTCTCGTCGAGCTCCAGTTCGGCGGGACCCACCAGGCGATGGACGCGGCGGCGGCCGCCTTCTTCCTGATGCAGGAGGCGCAGCCGGACCCGACCCTGCCGTGGCTGCCCTACGAGGCGACACCGTGGCGGCGGTTGTGTCGCGGGCTCGCCGTGACGGCGGGCACTCCACTGGTGCTCGGCGGGGCGGTCGTCGACCAGTTGACGCGTCCTTACTTCGAATCGGGGCGACGGGCGAACGCCTACCGGATCGTGGCTCGCGGACAGGGATGATCCGGTCCGCGGCGCGTTCCCGTCCAGGTGCGTCAGCAGTCAGGGCGAGAGTCGGGAAAAGCGGTTGCCGGGCCCGCCCGAGTGAACGTAGCGTTGTCCGTACACGGGAAGGGAGGTGGTCCAGTTTTGTGTGATAAACGGACTCGTGAGGTGACTGTCCGCTAGTCGGTCTCGTGGTCCTCACCCGGCCGGGTGGCCTGCGGGCACCGGCACCGGCGAGAACCAGGCAGACACCAGACCCCCGGGCGTCGTCGCTGGTCCCGACGGCCCATCTTTCCTACGTGGATGATGGAAGCGCCCGGGGGTTTCCACGTCCTCCAGGACAATTGGTCCGGAATCGATCCAGAGCGGATGTACCTGGCCGGGATCGGCAAAGGTACCGGGTGTTCAGGCCGACCCGGCCGTAAGACGGCTCCGCGCGCCTGCGCCGCGCCGATACGGCCGCATCCGGCGTCACAGTTACGGCAGGATCGACGGTATGCCGACGCTCGTCCTGCTCCGCCACGGCGAGAGCACGTGGAACCAAGAGAACCTGTTCACCGGCTGGGTGGACGTGGACCTGTCCGAAAAGGGCCTCAAGGAAGCGACCCGCGGCGGCGAGCTGCTGCGTGACTCCGGCGTGCTGCCGGACGTCGTGCACACCTCCCTGCTGCTGCGCGCGATCCGCACCGCCTGGATCGCCCTGGACGCCGCCGGACGCACCTGGATCCCGGTCCACCGGTCGTGGCGTCTGAACGAGCGGCACTACGGTGGCCTGCAGGGCCTGGACAAGGCCGAGACACTCGCCCAGTACGGCGAGGAGAAGTTCATGCTGTGGCGCCGTTCCTATGACACGCCGCCGCCACCGATCGGGCCGGGCCAGGCCAGCGGTGTCGACGAGCGGTACGCCGCTCTGCCGCCGGACGTCATCCCGACAACCGAGTGCCTCAAGGACGTCGTCGCCCGGATGCTGCCGTACTGGTACGACGCGATCGTGCCGGATCTGCGGGCCGGGAAGGTCGTGCTCGTCGCAGCCCACGGCAACTCGCTGCGTGCGCTGGTCAAGCATCTGGACGGGATCAGCGATGCCGACATCGCCGGTCTGAACATTCCCACCGGCATCCCGCTGCGCTACGAGCTGGACGACGATCTGCGGGTCGTCGGTTCCGGGTACCTGGACCCGGACGCGGCGGCGACGGCTGCCGCGGCCGTGGCCGCGCAGGGCAAGAGGTAACAACCGGGGCTCGGCCGGGACGGGGGACATGCCGCCGGCCGGCGGCATGTCCAGCGGGTGCCCCGATTCAGGCGTCCCGGCCGTTCTAGACCTTGTCCCCGGTCACCAGATAGATCACCCGATGGGCGACCGACACCGCATGGTCGGCGTAACGCTCGTAGTAGCGACCGCACAGGGTGATGTCGATCGCCGCTTCCATGCCGTGGGTCCACTCGATTTCCAGCAGGACATGGAAGAGTTTGCGGTGCAGCGCGTCCATCGAGTCGTCGTCGCTTTCCAGCTCCTTGGCCAGTGCGGCGTCGCGGCCCGCGATGACGGACCCGGCCTTGGCCACGATCCGCTGCGCCACCTGACCCATCTCAAGGATGATCGAGTGTAGTTCCGGCGGGATGGCGCGGCCGGGGTAGCGCCGCCGGGCGACTTTCGCGACGTGCAGCGCCAGATCGCCCATACGTTCGAGGTCGGCGACGATGCGTAGCGTTGTGACCATTGCCCGAAGATCGCTGGCGACCGGCTGCTGTCGCGCCATGACATCGAAGGATCTTTCCTCGATCTCATTACGCAGGAGGTCCACGGTCTCGTCGGCCGTGATCACGCCCTCGGCAAGCTGTAGATCGGCGTCGAGAAGCGCGGTTGTCGCTCGCGCCATTGCCGAAGCGACCAGGTTGGTCATCTCGACGAGTGAGGAGTTGATGCTCTCGAGCTCGTCATGGAAGGCGTCCCGCACAGACGGCTCCTTCGTGTTCGCGGCGGTTGTCGGTCCATCTGATCACAGCAGGTGCGGGTTCTGCGATTGAGAGCACGCGCACCCTCCACCGCCCGGTGCCGCACGCCCGGGTCGGCGACCCGCAAGGACACCGCCATCGGGCCCTGCGCGCGTCGGCCCGGGATATGCCACGAGGAACCGGGAGACGGCGGTTGCCTCCCGGACAGCGCGCGATCTTGACCGCTGCGCACATCCTGCTTCGACCAAACGATTGCCGGTGCTGCTCGCCCTCCGGTGAACAGCCCCTGTGAGCTGGATGAACTCCTGGCGACGATCGGCGCCGGTTGGGTTGATACGCGTCAAGGGAACTGCTGGGCACCTACCATTCGGCCCGTGGGCGATGGTGTGGGTGAGCAGGGGTCCGGGTTCAGGTTTCGCCCGGATTCCGCCGATCCGGCGTCGGAAATCCGCCAGGGACGGCCACGGACCCACCCTGTGACCGGATGGTCCGGGCCGGATGTATCAGGGTCCGTATCGGGCGACCCGGGGGGTGACGACGTCACGCCGCACCCACGCCGTCGTGTCCGCAACCCTGCCGGGGGCAACCCGTCGTCCGGCGGTCTCGGGGGGCAGCAGGCCGCATCCAAGGCGATGTTGCCCTCGAGGCTCGTCCGGCGTCTTGTCGACGGCCTGCCGTCCGGGCTCGTCGTGGTGGACGCGAGTGGCGCGGTGGTGTTGGCCAACCCGGTTGCCCGCGCGATGGGTGTGGTCGCGGACGGTCGCCTGGGCCTGGACGAACTGACCGAGCTGGTGGGCCGGACCCAGACCGACGGTGTCGGTCGTGACCGACAGCTCGGTCTGCCGCCACGGCCGGAACCGCCGCTGACCCGTCCACGTCCTGACCAGCAGGCGTCTGCCGTGCGTGCACGTACGCTGCGCCTCGGGTCGGACGGCTATGTGGCTGTGATCCTCGATGATGTCACCGAGGCCCACCGGGTCGAGGCGGTCCGCCGTGACTTCGTGGCCAACATCAGCCACGAGCTCAAGACCCCGGTTGGCGCCCTGCATGTGCTCGCCGAGGCCGTTGCCGCCGCCAGCGACGATCCGGTGGCCGTCCGGCGTTTCGCGTCCCGGATGACGCACGAGTCGTCCCGGCTGGCCCGCCTCGTACAGGAGATCATCGATCTTTCCCGGTTACAGGGCGCGGACCCCATGCCGGACCTGCGACCGGTACAGGTGTCCTCGGTGCTCGCCGAGGCGCTGGACCGCACCCGGCTGGCCGCCTCGGCCCGCGAGATCACCGTGGCCGTCATCGGCGACAGCGACTTCGAGGTCAGCGGGGACGAGGGACAGCTGGTGACCGCGCTCGCGAACCTGCTGGACAACGCCATCAGCTACTCCCCGACCGGGACCCGGGTGGTCATCGGTGTGCGGCGGTCGGGCGGGACCGTGGAGATCTCCGTCGCGGACGAGGGCATCGGCATCGCGGAGAAGGATCTGGAGCGGGTTTTCGAACGCTTCTACCGGGCCGACCCGGCGCGGTCCCGCGCGACTGGCGGGACCGGGCTCGGACTGGCGATTGTGAAGCACGTCGCGACCAACCATGGAGGGAACGTGAGCGTGTGGAGCTCCGAGGGAGCGGGCTCGACCTTCACGATCAGACTGCCCCTGTCGCAGGCCGGCGCCGATGTCGAGAGCGAATACGACTGTGATGACGAAGGAGTGTGACGGGGTGACCCGCCTGTTGGTCGTGGAGGACGAGGAGTCGTTCTCGGATGCGTTGTCGTTCATGCTGGAACGGGAGGGTTTCGAGGTCGCGGTGGCTGCCGACGGGCCGACCGCACTGGCCGAGTTCGATCGACACGGAGCCGATCTCGTCCTGCTGGACCTGATGTTGCCAGGGCTGTCCGGAACCGAGGTCTGCCGGACACTACGCCAGCGGTCGACCGTTCCGGTGATCATGCTGACGGCTCGTGACGGTGAGATCGACAAGGTCGTCGGTCTGGAACTGGGCGCCGACGACTACGTCACAAAGCCGTTCTCGGCCCGCGAACTGGTCGCACGCATCCGTGCGGTGCTGCGTCGCCGTGGCGAGGCCGAGGACCACGTCACAGCGACGTTGGAGGCCGGTCCTGTCCGCATGGACGTCGAACGCCACGTCGTCACCGTCGACGGGGCCGCTGTCCCGCTCCCGCTCAAGGAATTCGAGTTGCTGGAGATGTTCCTGCGCAACGCGGGCCGGGTACTCACCCGCGGCCAGCTGATCGACCGCGTCTGGGGGTCGGACTACGTCGGAGACACCAAGACCCTCGACGTCCATGTCAAGCGGCTGCGGACGAAGATCGAAGATGAGCCGGGTAATCCACGCCACCTGGTGACCGTCCGTGGCCTCGGTTACAAGTTCGAACCCTGAGAGCGTCCGAGGGCGGGGCGTCGCGAGCCGCACGGTCCTGCGTTCGGGCGCTCTCTGCGGTCGGCCTTCGGTAGCCTCCGACATTCACCGGACAAGTCCGCGGAGCTGATCGCCACCGTATGTTTTCAGGGATGATGTTTCATCGGACGCCGATGCCGGCTGCCCTACACGATCGACCTGAGGTGGATGCGAACGTGGTCAAGGTGACGTCGAGGCCCGCGGTTCGTCGGGTGCCCGCCGGTGTGCTCCCATCCCCGGCGGCGACGAGGTCGCCTGCCGCGACCCGCTCCGGACGTGCATGATGACGCTGAAGTCGGACATCGTGGCCCTGCCGGTGACCCATCAGGAGCAGGGACGCCAGGATGGCGGTCAGGCGGTCCGACCGGCCGGGCCCGCCGGTCGCATGCGCCTCGGTGTGATCGACATCGGGTCGAACACCGTGCACCTGCTGGTGGTGGACGCTCATGTCGGCGGGCAGCCGTTGCCGGCGGCCAGCGTGAAGGTTCCGCTGCGGCTCGTCGAACTCCTCGACGGTGATGGCGCGCTGTCCGCCGAGGGCGAACGGACGCTGACCGAGTGCATCATCCAGATGCGCGAGCGTGCCGACGATCTCTGTGTTGACGACCTTGTCGCGTTCGCCACGTCAGCTCTTCGGGACGCCACCAACAGTGATGCCGTGCTGGCCCGGCTGCGGGCGGCGAGTGGCGTCGCGCTGGCGGTCCTGCCGGGGCAGGACGAGGCCCGCCTGACCTTTCTGGCGGTGCGTCGCTGGTTCGGGTGGAGTGCCGGGCGGTTGCTCGCGCTCGACATCGGCGGCGGGTCGCTGGAGCTCGCCGCCGGGATGCACGAGGACCCCGACGTGGTGTCGTCCCTGCCGCTGGGGGCGAGTCGGCTCAGCCGCGACTGGTTCGCGAACGATCCGCCCAAGCGGTCCGAGGTCACAGCTCTGCGCCGGTATGTGCGGGCGCACCTCGCGCCGGTCGTGTCGAACCTGTACGTGGTCGGCGAGCCGACGCGGGCGGTGGCGACGTCGAAGACCTTCCGGTCGCTGGCCCGTATCGCCGGCGCGGAGTCCTACAGCCGCGGCCCGTACGTGCGCAGGGTTCTGCGCCGGGACGCGCTGAGTGAGATATCCGCCCGGCTGTGTAAAATGTCGGCAGCCGACCGTTCTGGTCTGCCGGGGGTTTCGGCCGATCGTGCGGGCCAGCTCGCCGCCGGGTCCGTGGTCGCTGCCGAGACGCTCGACCTGCTGAATCTGGACGAGGTCGAGATCTGCCCGTGGGCGCTTCGGGAGGGCATCATACTGCGCAGGCTGGACTGGCTGACGTCCGCCTAACCAAAAACGGTGCGATTACGGGGGACCCGTCGGATCGCGAAGCGATCTGTCGGGCACGTTTTGCGGCTAGCCGTGCCGTGTGGTGATCTTATGATCACGGAGGGTGCCGGTGAAGATTTGAAGAACACGCCCTACCCTGGAGGGATGTCTGAGGCGCCAACCCCAGCGCCGCGGCTCGGGGGCGCCGAGACTGCGGGCAACGGAGTCATGGGTCCGCGGGGGCCGGCGCAGGGTTTCGCTGTTTCCTCCCGCGGCACCGCCTATCCAACCCTGATTGCGCCCCGCCGCGGCGAGCGGATCACTGCGCGTGTCCCCTCGGCGAGGGTCGCGTTGTCGACCGCGTCGACCTATCCTGAATCGACGGCCGCGGCTTTTGAGATGGCCGCCCGGCTTGGCTACGACGGTGTCGAAATCATGGTGTGGACCGACCCGGTAAGTCAGGATCCGGAAGCTCTGCGGCGACTTGTCGACTATCACGGCATTCCGATTGTCGCCATCCATTCACCGTGCCTGTTGCTC
This sequence comes from Frankia sp. Cppng1_Ct_nod, assembly GCF_920656135.1. NCBI lineage: Bacteria > Bacillati > Actinomycetota > Actinomycetes > Frankiales > Frankiaceae > Frankia > Frankia sp. Cppng1_Ct_nod. The sequence continues at coordinate 55,593 of NZ_CAKKTK010000004.1, forward strand.
ACCCAGCGAGTGTGGGGTGCCGAGCCCTGGGCGAAGCTGCAGCGGGCCCGGACGGTCGCGGAAACGTTGCAGGCGTCGACCGTCGTCGTCCACCCGCCGTTTCGCTGGCAGCGTGACTATTCCCGCGATTTTGTCGAGGGAATCGTGCGGATGGAGGGCGAGACGGCTGTCCGGTTCGCCGTCGAGAACATGTTTCCGTTGCGTGCTCGTGGGCGTGAGATTTCCGCATATGCTCCGGACTGGTCGCCTGTCGAGGACGACTACCGGCATGTCACGCTCGACCTGTCACATACCAGTGTTTCCCGTTCCGATGCGCTCGCCATGGCCGACACGCTCGGTGAGCGGCTCGTTCACGTCCACATTGCGGACGGGATGGGGTTCGCCAAGGACGAGCACCTCGTGCCGGGACGCGGCAACCAGCCGTGCGCCGAGCTGCTGGAGCGGCTTGCGGCCCGGGGTTTCGATGGCACCGTGGTGGTGGAGATCAATACCAGGCGGGCGGAGTCCCGAGCACAGCGGGAGGCCGATCTTGCCGAGGCCCTGGCCTTCACTCGGCTCAACCTCGCGGCAGCGCCCGCGACCGCGGGCGGCCGGGCACCCTGACCGCGCGGGCGTACCGCACCACGCGGTGCGCGATTCTCAACCCGTCGCGTGGGTGTCGTCCGTAGCGGTGTCACCATTCGGGGGTGAGTACCAGGTGGCTGTTCGATCCGCTGGTGACCGCTTACGATGCCGCCCGGCCGTCCTATCCTGATCGGCTGTTCACGGATCTTGAGCGGCTTGCCGGGCGTGGGCTTGCCGGCGCCGATGTTGTCGAGGTGGGGGCGGGCACCGGTATCGCCACCCGACAGCTGCTCGCTCGCGGCGCCCGGGTGATCCCGGTGGATCACAGCCCGGGGATGCTGGGCCGACTGCGGGAGCGTTCGCCCAGGATCGGCGCGGTACGTGGCGACGGCGAGGCCCTGCCGTTCGCGAACGCGGTGGTCGATCTTGTCTGCTACGCCCAGGCGTGGCACTGGGTGCGGGTGCCGGTGGCCGCGGCCGAGGCCGCGCGGGTGTTGCGGCCCGGTGGCGCGCTCGCGGTCTGGTGGAACGAGGTCGATGGCGAGGACCTGCGCTGGTGGGACCGTCAGCAGCGGCGGCTGGAGGAGATGAGTCCCGGTTACCGGCGTGACTACCGCATCCGCCCGTGGGCGGACGAGCTGCGTTGGACCGGTCTGTTCACCGAGGTCGTGACGGTGTCCGACCGGTGGAGCCGGACGCTCCCGTTGGCGACCTACGAACTGTGCCTGCGTTCGAAGTCGTACGTCGCGGCGATCGGGGACCGACTCGCGGAGTTCATGGATGCCGAGCGACGGTCCCTGCTGCGGGCCTTCCCGCACGGGATGGTCACCGAGCCGTTCCACACGGTGCTGGTCGTCGCGCGGCCCGGGTAGGCTCCTCGAGCCTCCAGGAACTTGATCATGGTCTTTTCGTATGGCCGGAGACTTCGCGTGGCCGGAGACCATGAGGCATCCTGGGGCGGTGCTGCGAACGGCAATGTTGCGAACGGCGGTGCTGGCCGCGTCGGGCGACCCGAGGGTCCGCCAGCTCGTGTCCACCACGCGGTTGACCCGTGCTGTGGTCACGCGGTTCGTCGCCGGAGAGGACGCCGCGGCAGCGGTCACGGTGGCGGACGGGTTGGCGGCCACAGGTCTGCGGGTGTCCCTGGCCGTGCTCGGGGAGGACACGACCGACCGGCGTCAGGCCGAGGAGTCCGCCGTGGCCTATGGCGGGCTCCTGCGTGCGCTCGCCGACGCGGGCCTCACTTCGGCCGCGGAGGTGTCGGTGAAGCTCTCCGCGCTCGGGCAGAGGTTTGACGCCTCGCTCGCGCGGGACCTCGCGCTGTGGGTGTGCCAGGCGGCTCGGGATGCCGGTAGCTGTGTCACCGTCGACATGGAGGATCACACCACCACCGACGCGACCCTGACCGTGGTCGCCGAGCTACGCCGGGAGTTCGACGAGACCGGCGCCGTCGTCCAGGCCTACCTGCGGCGGACCGAGGCGGACTGCCGTGCCCTCGCCGTCGCCGGTGGGCGGGTACGGCTGTGCAAGGGCGCCTACGCCGAGCCGCCATCGGTCGCCTTCACGCATCGGGCCGAGGTGGAGGCGTCGTATGCGCGGTGTCTGGCGGTTCTCATGGCCGGTCAGGGCTATCCGATGGTTGCCACGCACGACCCGGCCCTTGTCGAACTGGCCGGCAGGGTCGCCGGGGCGGTCAGCGCGGACGGGCAGAGCGCCAGATGGAGTGCCCGAAAGAACGACCGACAGGATGGCGGGTCGCGGCTGGGTCCGGGTCCAGGTCCAGGTCCAGGGCCTGCGCGGCGGCCGTTCGAGTACCAGATGCTGTACGGGGTCCGACCGGGTGAGCAGCAACGCCTCGTCGGGGCCGGCGAGGTCGTGCGGGTCTACGTTCCATGCGGGCGGGAGTGGTACGGCTACCTGATGCGGCGGCTTGCCGAGCGTCCGGCCAACCTGCTGTTCTTCCTACGGGCGCTGCGGTCGTCCGGGTGAGGTCAGCCAAGTGAAGGGATGTCCATGACGGTCGCGATCCTCGGCGCCGGGAAACTCGGTGAGGCACTGCTGTCGGGAATGCTGCGTTCCGGGTATGACCGGGACGATCTGTTCGTGACGGCTCGGCGCCGTGACCGCGCCGAGGAGCTGTCCGTCCGCTACGGGGTTTCGGCGGTGTCGAACCCGGCCGCGGCCACCCGGGCACGAGTGCTGATACTCACGGTCAAGCCCCAGGACATGACTGCCCTGGTCGGTGAGATCACCGGGGTCGTCACCCCTGACCATCTGGTCGTCTCGGTGGCGGCCGGCATCACCACCTCGTTCCTGGAGCACCGGCTTGCCGCCGGAACCCCGGTGGTGCGGGTGATGACGAACACGCCGGTTCTGGTGGACGAGGCGATGTCTGCGATCTCGGCAGGCGCCCATGCCGGCGAGGAGCACCTGCGCCGCACCGAGGACCTGCTGGCGCCGGTCGGCAAGGTCGTCCGGGTACCCGAGTCCCAGCAGGACGCGGTGACCGCGCTGTCAGGCAGTGGCCCGGCCTACTTCTTCTACCTGGTCGAATCCATGATCGACGCGGGCATCCTGCTGGGCATCCCGCGGGCGGTCGCGGCGCAGTTGCTGGTGCAGACCGCGTTGGGGGCCGCGGTGATGCTGCGCGATTCCGGCGAGCATCCGGTGATGTTACGTGAGGCCGTGACGTCCCCGGGGGGGACGACGATCAACGCGATCCGGGAGCTGGAGAACCACGGCGTCCGGGCGGCGCTGTTGGCCGCGATCGAGGCAGCCCGGGACCGTTCCCGCGAGCTTGCCACCGGTTAGGGGTCGGCGACCGGGTAGGCTCGGCGGATAGTTCGTTCAGATCTCCTTCAAGCAGATCGGTCGGGTTCGTGGGTTCGGTAATCAAGAAGCGTCGCAAGCGAATGGCCAAGAAGAAGCACCGCAAGCTCCTCAAGCGAACCCGCGTTCAGCGTCGTAACAAAAAGTAGTCATACGGCTACTTTTTGATGTCCTGGCTGTCGCCCCGGCATGCTGTGTCATTCGGCGTGTTCGGGGTGACAATTCGGCGGTCGGGTACGGATCGGCGGTCATCCGGTTTCTACCGGTAGGTCCGGTGTCGCTGACTGTCGGTGCCCTGTGAGAAGCTGTGCGTGACGGACGGCAATGGAGCCGGCCTCGACACAGGGGATCTTGTCATGGGTTCGTGGATCAGTTTTCTGTCCGATTACGGGCTGGATGACTCCTGCGTGGGTGTGTGCCACGGGGTAATCGCCAGGCACGCTCCGGATGTGCGTGTGATCGATCTGTGTCATGCGGTGTTGCCGCAGGATGTCGAGCATGGTGCGGCGATGCTGGCCGGAGCTGTCGGGTACCTGCCTACGGGCATCCATCTGGCTCTGGTCGAACCGCTCGGTACCGACGGCGATTACACCCGTGGGATTGCGGTACGGACCGCCGACGGATCGATCATAATCGCGCCTGACAACGGACTGGCCTCTCTCGCCTGGGACCTGCTGGGCGGCGTTGTCGACGTACATGAGATCTCCAACCGGAAGCTGTGGCTACCGATGCCGACCGCGGTGTTTCGCGGCCGGGACGTCTACGCGCCGGTTGCCGCCCGGTTGGCAACCGGGCTGTCCCCCGGTGAGGTGGGTCCGCGGCTGGACCCCGCGTCCCTCGTCCGGCTTCGGCCGCGGGTGTGTTCCGTGGACGACGACCACGTGCACGGCGAGGTCGTCGACATCGACCACTTCGGTAATCTCGCGTTGAACGCCACCCGTACAGATCTGGAGGCGGCGGGCATCCTGCTCGGGGATCCGGTCGAGATACGCATCGCCGGACGCACCCTGGCCCTGCGGTTCACCCATACCTATGGCGAGGTGCCGGTAGGCCGGCTGGTGGTCTGCGAGGATTCCCTACGTCGCATCATGATCGCCGTCAACTGTGGTCGGGCCGCGGACACCCTGCGGGTGCGTCGTCGGGCCGCGATCGTGATTGCCCAGGCTCCCCGCCAGCCGCGACCGCGGCCGGCGGCGCCGGCCGTGTCGGTCCCACTGCCCGCCCACGCCTGACCTCGGCATCGGTGGGCCGCCAACCTCCTGGGCCGCCAACCTCCTGGGCCGCCACAACCTCCTGGGCCGCCGTATCGGTACGGCGTACCAGCGGACCAACATGTCGGGTTACATTATCCGGGTTGTCGGGTTACGACATGCGGGTAACGCAGATAATGAGATGCCGCGCCGCAGACTCGATGCTGTTCTGATGTCGACAACTCCCCGGCGTAGGATGACGCCGGGGATCGGGGGCAGGGGGAAGACCAAAATGCGACCACGTTGTGTGCTCGTTACGGGTGTTTCCCGGCCACTCGGCGCGCAGGTGGCAAGTGCTTTCGCCGCAGATCCGGAGATCGAAAATGTGATCGGGGTCGATACCATACCACCCCGTGTCGATCTTGGGCGCACGCAGTTCGTCCGAGCCGACATCCGCAATCCGCTGATCGCGAAGGTAATCGGCGCAGCCGCGGTCGACACCGTTCTTCATCTGAATGTCATCGCCACTCCGCTCGGAGCTGGTGGGCGGGCCGTGATGAAGGAAATCAATGTCATTGGCACGATGCAGCTTCTTGCCGCCTGCCAGAAGGCGCCGAGCGTCACAAAGCTGATCGTAAAGTCCACCACAACGATCTACGGATCATCTCCCCGTGACCCGGCCTTGTTCACGGAGGAAATGGAGCCGCGCAGTCTTCCCCGTGGTGGGTACAGCAAGGACGCGTTCGAGGTCGAGGGCTACGTCCGGGGTTTCAGCCGTCGTCGTCCCGACGTCACGGTCAGTGTGCTGCGTTTTACCAACATCGTCGGTCCGGGCATTGACAGCCCGCTGACGCGTTACCTTGAACTGCCGATCGTCCCGACAGTGCTCGGGTTCGATCCGCGCCTGCAGCTCCTACACAGCGAGGACGCGCTCGGGGTGCTCACGAAGGCGGCGGCACAGGACCATCCCGGCACGTTCAACGTCGCGGGGGACGGAGTTCTCCTGCTGTCCCAGGCTGTTCGGCGTGCGGGGCGTGCGCCGCTGCCGGTGCCCTCCCCGGCAGTGGTCACGCTGGGAAACCTGGTGCGCCGGTCCCGGCTGCTGGACTTCTCCGCCGAGCAGCTCGGCTTCCTCGCGCACGGCCGCGCGGTCGACACCACCCGCCTGAAGCAGGTGTTCGGCTACGTCCCGAGATTCACGACGTCCGAGACCTTCGACGACTTCGTACGCGACCGCCCGATACGTTTTGCGATCGACCGGGACACCGTGATCCGAGCCGAACGTGGTCTGCTGGACGTGCTCGCGCGGCGCAGGTTGGTCGGGACGTCATGAGGCAACGGGCCGGAAACCGGCGGCGTTCCTCGACGGGTGGGCACTACGCGGAAATCCTCACCGTATCGGCCGGACCCAGCAGGCCCGGCAGGCGCGGTGTGAAGGCTGGGAGGACTCTGGAGACGCGAGGAGTACCGGGCAGGTCTCGTAAAACAGGTCTCGTGAAAAGGTGGTCACGGGTGTGAGTGAGGCGCGGATCATCCCGCTCGGCAGCAAGGACGGCCGTGCCAGGACGGGCGGCGGTGCGGCTCGCCGTTCCCGGCCGCCGGGCTCGTCGGACATCGAGCGTGGTACCGGGGTCGACCAGGGTACCGGGAAAGGCGCGGTCGGTGACGAGGTGGTTGTCGGCAGGCGCATGACCGAGCATCTGGCCGTTGAGAACCGCGAGTCGGATCCGGATCCGGACGGCCCGACCGCTTCCGGGGCCTCGGAGGCGAACCCGGCCGCGGCCGGCGCCGGGTCCACCCATCCTGTGGCGGGGGATGGCGGGTCGACCTTCCCGAGGGGCACCCGCGGCGCAGGCGAGCGGGCCACCTCTGCGGGCCGGATGCATTCTTCCGGCCATGAGGCCGGCGATGTCGACGGAGAGCCGGTATCGGCCGTACGGGAACCAGTGGCCGGCCTGGGCCGCGGCGACCCGCCGGATGATCCGGACGTGGGTCCCACGGCGTCGCTACCGTCGGAGCCCCTCGCGGACGCGGGCAGCCTCGAACAGGCTCTCGCAGGCTTCCTGGCGTTTCTGCGCCGACGGATCACCGGTGACTACGTGGTCGACGAACACGGTTTCGACCAGGATCTCACCGAGAACGTCATCGCGCCGCTGCTCCGGCCGATCTACCAGAACTACTTCCGGGTCGAGACCCGCGGTCTGGAGAACGTTCCGGACATCGGTGGCGCGCTGATCGTGGCGAACCACTCCGGCACGGTACCGATGGATGCGATCATGACGGCGCTGGCAATCATGGACCATCACCCGGCGCACCGGCACCTGCGTATACTTGCCGCCGACCTGGTGTTTGCCGTGCCGTTTCTCGCCCCGATGGCCCGTAAGACCGGCAACACCCTGGCCTGCCAGGCCGATGCCGAAAGGCTGCTTGCCGGAGGTCATCTGGTGGGGGTGTGGCCGGAGGGTTTCAAAGGGGTAGGAAAACCGTTCAGCGAGCGCTACAAGCTCCAGCGCTTCGGCCGTGGGGGCTTTGTCTCGGCCGCACTGCGTACCGGTGTCCCCATCGTCCCCTGCACGATTGTCGGAGCCGAGGAGATCTATCCGATGATCGGTAATCTCAAGACGCTCGCCCGGCTTCTCGGGCTACCCTACCTGCCGATCACTCCCACGTTTCCCTGGCTGGGGCTGTTCGGCCTGCTACCGCTTCCGTCGAAATGGCTCATCGAGTTCGGTGAGCCCGTTGACACGGAATCACTGACTCCGGCCGCCGCCGAGGATCCGATGTTGGTCTTCGAACTCACCGACCGTGTCCGGGAGACAATCCAACATTCTCTCTACGGGCTGCTGATGCAACGCCGGTCGGTATTCTTCTGACACATGACTACTGTGGACCGGCCCCGGGGGACAGGACTCCGGGCGGCATCGTGGCGGACATGGGTGGGGCGTTGTCTTGCCGTCGGTTATCTGCTGTCGGTGACCGTGGCGGTTGCGTTGCTGGCTGTGATTGACGATCTTTTCTTGGCGATCTGGCTGGCCGTCATCGAGGTCGTATCGGTAATTGTAATCTTTTTCGTAACTCGTGGTAGCGAGCCATCCGGCCCGCCGCGCACCGCCCGGCTCGGCAGGCCGACCGATCCCGGCATGCCGAGCGGGCGCCGGCAACGCTGACCACCGGAATCCTCTGGGCGGGCTCTGGTCAGGCTGCTATTCCGGTGTACCGGCGGCGCAGCGCCATGCCGGCCGCAACCCCCCCGGCGAGCGCACCCATCCCGGCCGCTGTGGGCACGCCGATCCGGGCAGCCTTCCGCGCGGTCCGGAAATCCTTGATCGGCCACTCGCGTTCGCGGGCAACCGCCTTGAGATCAGGGTCAGGATTGATTGCGACGGGGTGACCGACCAGCGACAGCATGGGCAGGTCGTTGATGGAGTCGGAGTAGGCCCAACACCGGGAAAGATCCAGTTGTTCGCGTTCGGCGAGGGCCCGCACGGCGGCCGCCTTGGCCGGTCCGTGCAGTGGATCGCCGACGAGGTGGCCCGTGTAGCGTCCGTCCGCAACCTCGCTGACCGTTCCGAGCGCCCCGGTGAGCCCGAGCCGTCGTGCGATGACCGACGCGAGCTCCACGGGGGTTGCTGTGACCAGCCACACCCGTTGCCCCGCGTCGAGGTGCTGTTCGGCCAGCGCCCGGGTTCCGGAGTAGATCCGTTCGGCCATCCGCTCGTCGTAGATCTCTTCGCCGAAGCGGACGATCTCGGCGACCTCACGGCCGGCGACGAAGGCGAGCGCGGCCTCCTTGGCGTCCCGCATCCCGTCGGTGTTCTCCAGCCCCCGCACCCGGTAGGTGACGTGCTGCCAGCCGAACTTCAGCAGGTCCCGGGACTGGAAGAAGTCGCGCGCGGCCAGCCCGCGGGCGAAGTAGAAGATCGACGCACCCATCATCATGGTGTTGTCGACGTCGAAGAACGCGGCTGCGGTCGGGTCCGGCGGAGCCTTCGCGGCCTCCTCGGCGGCAGCCTTGAGCGCGGCGGTCGCCGCGGCCTCGGCATCGGCTCGGCGGGTCCTGTCGTCCGCCGTTCGCTCCTGGCGTGGTCGAAACCGCATCGTGATCTCCTGAGCGTCCACGGCGCGGAGGAGGACCGCGCTGTCACTGTGACCTGCGAAGCGTACGGTGGCATCAGGGTTTGAGGGATCCGAACTCCCGGGAGTCCGGTTGAGATCGAGAGGGTTGGCGGGGTTGCGGCCATCCCACGGTCGCCGACCGTCCCCGGGCTGTCAGACGGCTCCCTGGGGGATGTGACGTGCCAACGACCTGGTCGCCCGGAACTGCAGGGCTTTGATCGCGCCTTCGTTCCTGCCCATCGCCAGCGCGGTCTCCCGGACGGTGAGTCCTTCCATGAAACGTAGCACCACACATTCCTGCTGGTCGGGGCTGAGCGCGCGGACGGCATCCAACAGCGCCCTGCTGGTGAAGACGGCCAGTACGGACTCCTCCGGTCCGGACACGACCTGGGCCTGCGCGGCGGACAGGATGTCGTCGGTAGGGAACTCCATCCGTGCGTGGCCGGACTTCTTGTGATCAATGATCAGGTTCCGGGCAATGGTGATGAACCAGGCACCGATGTCACGGCCCTGCCAGGTGAAGGTGCTGATACCGCGCAGCGCGCGCAGGAACGTCTCGCTGACGATGTCCTCCGCCATCGCCTGGCTGCCTACCCGGTAGAGCACGTAGCGGAAGACCATCTCCAGGTAGGAGTCGTAAAGTCGCCCGAAGGCCTCGCTGTCACCGTCCTGCGCACGACGCACCAGGTCCGTCACGTCGATGTCCATCCCGCTGGTACGGGTGGAGGCCACCGGGTTGTGTCCGGGTTCGTGGCCGTCGACCTTGCCGTTGGATCCGCGGCCGTCGCCACGGGGTGCCTGGACGGAGGGTCGGCCCGACGGCGCACCCGCAGCCGAACTCGCCAGGAGCGGCATGCCCCGGATGGCGACATCCGGGGTGATCCTGATGCGCGAGAGTTCGGTGAGCAGCGCCGCGAGCCCCGCGGGATCGGAAGTCGGACGCGGCCAGGCCCGACTCACTTCGGTGATCCGCCGGTGACGTCATCAGGGCAGATCTCGCGGATCTTTGTTGGTGCCTCCGGTGCCCGGACGATCGTGCCCCAACCGTTTGTAGCGCGATCCTGCGCCCGTCGGATCACCTGTTTCTCTCGCGATCCCACGGATCCTTCGAGGGTCCTCTGGCATGCGCCCACCAATATCCACGTGGTAGCCCTCATTTCCGCGTCTCCGATGCGTGTGGGACATCGACGGCGGGCATAGTGGCTCCGAATGATCGAGGAGGCGGGGCGGAGCAGGGCACAGGCTGCTCGGGGACCGAGATCCTCCAGATATGTATCTGACGGGTCGGGCCGGCTGAAGGAATCGCGATCTTGGTTCCTTTCGGGCCCGGCCTTCCTGCCGCCGGGGTACCTCCGGCTGGCGCGAAAGGAACCCCGATGAGAGGTTCGGGAGGTCCTGAGGAACGCTAGGCAGCCGAGTGTAGCTAACGGCTCGGAGCTGGGCGCGCGCAGTGAGTCAAAGATGTTTAGTTGTCCGCTGCATTGCGGGGAAGTGTTTGTTGTTACTTTGTCGTACTATAGAAGAGATCTTCCCGTGTTTTTCGTTTTCTGATGATCGGAGCGATGATGAAGGCTTCCGCGGGCCGAGGTGGTGATCCTGCCGTCGGTGGTGTGCAGGCAGGCGTTCGGGTCGCCCTGCTGACGCGTGCCGGTTGCCATCTCTGCGACGACGCCCGGGAGGCGGTGGTCCGTGTGACGGTGGATGTCGGCGTTGGCTGGAAGGAGATCGACATCAGCACTTCGGCCGATCTCGCGGATGCCTATGGCGACCGCGTTCCGGTGATTCTTGTCGACGGACGGGAGCATGGTTACTGGAAGGTCGAGGAGACCCGCCTTCGGCGAGCCCTGACCGTCGGCCGCTGGGGATGGTCGCGTTCCTGAGCGGTCATCAGGTTGATCGGATGCACCTGAGTCGACCGGGTTACCTGAGCGCAAGATCACATCAACTTCGTGAACGCCTTCACGAAGTCGTAAACTCGCCCGGACAGTCGTCTACCGGCGTCGTTCGACCGCGAAGCACCGTGGGGGCGGACGGCCAGCATCGCCGGCAGCCGGGCGCCTCAAGCGGTGCGGGAGCCGTACATGACTGAGCTTCGGCGGGCAGCCTCGGTCGTCCGTGAACGCTCGCCAGTACCCGAGGCGACAGTTGCCCGACTCCCGCTTTACCTGCGGGTTCTCACCTCGCTGGCTGATCGGGGGGTTCATACGGTGTCGTCTGAGACGCTCGCCACGGCAGCGGGCGTGACATCGGCGAAGGTGCGTAAGGACCTGTCCCATCTCGGTTCCTACGGGACGCGCGGCGTCGGCTACGGCGTGGACCTTCTGCTGAATCGCATCGCCGCCGAGCTGGGTCTCACCGAGGATCGTTCGGTCCTGCTGGTCGGGGTGGGCAACCTCGGCCACGCGCTCGCCGGGTACGGCGGTTTCCAGGCCCGAGGTTTCCGCGTGGTCGCTCTGCTCGACATCGACCCATGCCGCATCGGTGAGTCGATCGGCGGCGTCGTGGTACGCCCGCTCGACGAGATGGAGGTCCTGGTCGAGCACAGCCGCGTCACCATCGGCGTCATCTGCACACCGGCGACCGCCGCGCAGGCGGTGTGCGACCGTCTCGTCGCCGCGGGAGTCACAAGCATCCTTAATTTCGCTCCGACCGTGCTGTCGGTGCCGGCAGGAGTGGACGTGCGCAAGGTCGATCTCGCGGTGGAGCTGCAGATCCTGTCGTTCCACGAGGCCCGTAAGCGGCCGGCATCCTCTCCGGACGGCATGACCCGAGCCACGGCAGGGCGGGCGTTGCCGCGGACCCGGGGCGGCGGTCCCCTGGTGGGTACGACCGGCGGTGAGGCGTCATGAGCCTGCTGGCGGTGGGCCTCAACCATCGGACGGCACCGACGTCCATCCTGGAGATGGCCGCCGTGTCGGACGACGACGTCCCGAAGGTGCTCCACGATCTGCTGCAGGCCGGGCGTGTCGCCGAGGCCGTGGTGCTGTCGACCTGTAACCGTACCGAGATCTACGCGGAGGTGGAGACCTTCCACGGTGGCGTCGCGGACGTGTCCGATCAGCTCACCCGCATCACTGGAACCGATCTCTCGGATCTTGCGCCGCACCTGTACGTCCACCACGACGCACGGGCGGTCAGCCATCTGTTCTCCGTCGTCTGCGGGCTCGACTCGATGCTGGTGGGGGAGACACAGATCCTCGGGCAGGTGCGTGCGGCGTTGCGTGCGGCCCAGGCGGACGGCAGCGTCGGGACCACGCTCGGCGGCCTGTTCCAGACGGCGTTGCGGGTAGGCAAACGTGCGCACAGCGAGACCGCGATCGGCACGGCCGGGGCGTCGATCGTATCGGTCGGGGTACGGATGGCCGCCACGGTGTGGCAGCCCATGGCGACCGGCACCCCCGACCCGGCACAGGTGGCTGGGCCGGCGTCCCCGGTCGATACGGTGCCCGCCGCTGACGCGCTGGCCGGTCGTCGGGTCCTGCTGGTGGGCGCAGGCGTTGTCGGAGCCCTGGCCGCGGCCGTTGCGCGCCGGGCCGGTGCGGCCGACCTCGTTGTCGCGAACCGCACCGTGGCACGGGCCCGGCGGATCGCCGAGACCTACACCGCCGAGACGGTCCCGCTCGCGGAGGTGGGCGACGAACTGGACCGGGCCGACCTGGTGATCTCGTCCACCGGCGCGGCAGGGCTGATCCTGACCCACCAGGCCGTCGCGGACTCGCTGGCCCGGCGTGACGGACGGCCACTCGTTCTGCTCGACCTCGCGCTCCCGCGGGACGTCGACGTGGACGTCCGCAACCTGCCGGGCGTCACCCTCATCGACCTCGACACCCTGCGGACCGCCCTCGACGGGCATCCGGCGGTCAGCGATGTCGAGTCGGTCCGGTCGCTGGTGGCGTCGGAGGTCGGCACCTACCTCGACCGGCGCCGGGCACACCGGGTCGCGCCGACAGTCGTGGCGCTGCGGGCCCAGGCCGCGGCTGTCGTCCGGGACGAGCTCGACCGGCTGCATACACGGCTACCCGATCTTGCCCCGCGCGACTGGGCCGTGGTCGAGGGCGCGGTGCGGCGCGTCGCGGACAAGCTGCTGCACGCGCCGACCGTGCGAGTGCAGCAACTCGCGGCGTCCCCGGATGGCGATTCCTACGCCGAGGCGTTGCGGGAGCTGTTCGACCTGCCCCGGGAAACCCCGGCCATCGTGTCCGCACCTGATCTGCGAGAGGCACCATGACGAACGGGAACCATCAGCCGGACCATGCAGGCAGCGGATCCGTCCCGTGCGCGGCCGGAAACCGGCGCGCCCTACGGCTGGGAACCCGGGGCTCGGCGCTGGCCCTCGCGCAGTCGACCCTGGTCGCCACCTGGGTACGGGAACGACTCGGCCGTGAGGTCGAGCTGGTGCGCATCGCCACCGCCGGCGACCGTTCCCAGGAGGCGATCAGCCAGATCGGGGGTACCGGCGTCTTCGTGAGCGCACTGCGTGAGGCGCTGCTGGCCGGCGAGATCGATTTCGCCGTGCACTCTCTCAAGGACCTGCCCACCGTCACTCCGGCCGGGCTGGTGCTGGCCGCCGTCCCCCCGCGCGCGGATCCTCGCGACGTCATGGTCACGCCGAGCGGACGCCTGCTGGACGAGTTCGGACCCGGCACCAGGGTTGGTACCGGGTCTCCCCGGCGAGCGGCTCAACTGCGGGCCCTCGGGCTCGGACTGAACGTCGTGCCGATACGAGGTAACGTCGACACCCGAATAAAGAAGGCGATCGACGGAGTGGTCGACGCGGTCGTACTTGCCCATGCCGGCCTTGACCGGCTGGACAGGTTGGACGCGGTGACCGAGGTGCTGGATGCGAACGTGATGGTGTCGGCTGCCGGGCAGGGTGCGCTGGCGGTCGAATGCGCGGCCGACCCTGACGTGCTGGAGTCCGGGTTCGACCGGGTAGACCCCTACCGGCGCCGAGGAACTCTCGCCGAGCTGCTACGGTTTGCGCTGGACGATCCACCATCGCGCATTGCTGTCGCCGCTGAACGCGCATATCTGGCCGCCATCGAGGCCGGTTGTAGCGCGCCGATCGGCGCCCTTGCCGATGTCCGGACAGCGTCCGATGGAGCACCGGATGCCGGTGCGATCCGACTTCGGGCGGTGGTCGCGTCGCCGGAGGGGAACGGTGTTCTCCGGCGCGAGATCATCGGCCCTGCTGACCACCCGGAGGCGCTGGGAGAGCGCCTCGCGGACGAGATGTTGTCCGCCGGAGCACAGACGCTGATGGGAAATCGCTGATCATGGCCACCCGCCGTACGAAGAAGCCCCTGACCCCGGTCGCTCTCGTTGGAGCCGGCCCACGCGACCCCGGTCTGCTGACCGTTCTCGCCACCGAGACGCTGGCCGGGGCCGATTCGGTGATCGTTGATCCCGATGTCGCTCCCGAGATTGTCGACAAGCTACCCGGTGAAGTGCTCCGGATCGGGGATCCCGAACAGGCAAAGCCGATTATGGACGCTGACGCGGCCACGGTCGCGGTCGTCGCCCGGGCCCGCGCCGGGGAACGCGTTGTCCGGCTGTACGCGTCAGATCCGTGGCTGACCGGAATCGGCACCGCCGACGCGCAGGCACTGGCCAAGGCAAAGATTCCTTTCCGTGTCGTGCCGGGAATTCTGACCGGCGCGGCCGTCGCGACCTACTCGGGAGTGGCTCCGGGGCTCCCGGTCACCTTTGCCAGCACGGCGGGAGTGTTCTCCGCCAGCGGTGTGCAACCGACGGTCACGACCCCGGTCACGGACACCCCTGGCCTGCCGCTGGGATCCGCACCGTTCGGAGCCAACCGCCTGGGCGGACGCGGTCTGTCCGGCCTCGGCGGCACCAGTCTCGGCGGTACGGGTCTCGGTGGCCCAGGTCTCGGCGGCGCCGGTCTCGCGGCCTCGCCACTGGGTTCGTCGCTCGGCCTGGGTGGGCTCGGAGCCCCTGGCACGCCGGGTTCGGACATCGACTGGGTGGCGCTCGCTCAGGTCCCCGGAACGCTTGTCGTGACGGCGGTGTCGAACGAGGTCGGCAAGGTGGCGGCCGCGTTGGTCGAACACGGCCGGCCGGGCGACACGCCCGTAGCAGTGACGGTGGACGGCACCACGACCGACCAGCGCACGGTCTCCTCCACCCTGGACCGGATCGAGTCCGACGCGGCTCCCGTCATCGCGAATGCCCCCTGCGTGGTGATGTCGATCGGCGCCGCGGTCGCGGCCCGCGGCAAGCTCTCCTGGTGGGAGTCGCGGGCGCTGTTCGGCTGGACGGTGCTGGTGCCCCGGACCAAGGAGCAGGCGGCGATCCTGTCCGATCTGCTGCGTTCGCACGGCGCGAGTCCGCTGGAGGTGCCGACGATCGCGGTGGAGCCTCCCCGTACAGCCGCCCCCATGGAGCGGGCGATCACCGGCCTGGTCTCCGGCCGTTACCAGTGGGTCGCGTTCACCTCCGTCAACGCGGTCAGGGCCGTCCAGGAGAAGGTCGAGGAACGCAGTCTGGACGCGCGGGCGTTCGCGGGTGTCAAGGTGGCTGCGATCGGTGAGGCAACCGCGGACGCGCTGCGCGCCTTCGGTATCCGTCCGGACCTGGTCCCTTCTGGCCAGCAGTCCAGCGAGGGTCTGCTGGCCGACTGGCCCGAGTACGACGAGGTGTTCGACCCGCTCGACCGGGTTCTGCTGCCCCGGGCCGACATCGCCACCGAGACGCTGGTCGCGGGCCTGAAGGACCGTGGCTGGAACGTCGACGACGTCACCGCCTACCGCACCGTGCGGGCCGCGCCGCCGCCCGCTCCGATCCGGGAGGCGCTCAAGGGCGGCCGGGTGGACGCAGTGGTGTTCACGTCGTCCTCGACCGTGCGCAACCTGGTGGGGATCGCCGGCAAGCCGCACGAGACCACGGTGATCGCGGTGATCGGCCCGCAGACCGCGGCCACCGCCGTCGAACTCGGCCTGCGGGTCGACGTCCAGGCGGCGGAGGCGACGATCCCGTCCCTGGTGCAGGCGCTGGCGGACTTCGCCGCCGAACACCGTGAGGAGCTGGGCAAGGTCGGTCCGCTCGCGGCCCGGCTACCCAAGCCCCGGCGCGGTTCCCGGCGGTGACCATGCCGTCGGGCGCCGCCGCTGGTGGGGCCGTCGGTTTTCCGCTGGCGCGGCCCCGCAGGCTGCGCCGGGGCGGTGCGCTGCGCCGGTTGGTGTCCGACGTCCGGTTACACCCCGCCGACCTCGTGCTGCCGCTGTTCGTCAAGGAGGGCATCGACACTCCGGCGCCGATCCCGTCCATGCCCGGCGTGGTGCAGCACACCAGGGAATCGCTGCGCAAGGCGGCGGTGGAGGCGGCCCGGGCCGGTGTCGGCGGGCTCATTCTGTTCGGCATCCCCGCGGACAAGGACAGCCGCGGTTCGGCCGCGGACGACTCGTCCGGGATCGTGCAGCTCGCTCTCGCCGATCTCGTTTCGGAAGTCGGCGACGATCTGGTGATCATGACGGACCTCTGCCTGGACGAGTACACCGACCACGGTCACTGCGGCCTGCTGACGGACAAGGGCGAGGTCGACAACGACGCCACCCTGGAGCGGTACGGCTCGATCGCGCTCGCGCAGGCCCGTGCCGGCGCCCATGTGGTGGCCCCGAGCGGGATGATGGACGGCCAGGTCGGCGCGATCCGGACGGCGCTCGACGGCGGAGGCTTCCCCGACGTGCCCATCCTCGCCTATTCGGCGAAGTACGCCTCGGCCTTCTACGGTCCGTTCCGGGACGCGGCCGAATGCGCGCCACAGTTCGGTGATCGCGCCGGCTACCAACAGGACCCGGCCCGCTCCGCCGTTGAGGCCCTACGGGAGGTCACCCTCGACCTCGCCGAGGGCGCCGACGCGGTGATGGTGAAGCCGGCGCTGGCCTATCTGGACGTACTGCGGGTGGTCGCTGACGCTGTGGACGTGCCGGTCGCCGCCTACCAGGTGTCGGGGGAGTACGCGATGGTCGAGGCGGCGGCGGCGAACGGCTGGATCGACCGTGAGCGCGTCATCGCGGAGACGTTGATCGCGATCCGCCGGGCGGGCGCACAGATCATACTGAGCTACTGGGCGACCGAGGTGGCTCAGCGGCTGCGCTGACCCGCCCGAGCCCGGGATCGGCTCGACCGCATGGCGGGCAGGCAGGATAGGACGGGACGCGGGGCGTCGGCGGCGGTCGGGTGTTGCCGCTGCTCCGAGGTCCGCGGTCCGTTGCGAAAGTCGTTTCTCTGGTGCCGGTTGGTAAGCGGGTGGCGGTCAGGTGAATGTGGCCGGGCCGCGGATGGAGGTTGTGGGATGGCTGGCCAGGCAGGTGTCGGCCTCGCTGCCGGTAGCCCGGATGGTGGTAGCCCAGCAGGTGGGGGTTCCGCAGATGGTGGTCCGGACATCGATGCACAGGCGACACGGTTGGCGGTCGGCTGCGCGGAGATCCTGCCGGTCGACGGGTTGCGGGCCAAGCTGGCGCAGGCCGCCCGGGAGAACCGGCCGTTGCGGGTGAAGCTCGGGATCGACCCGTCCGGCTCGGAGCTGACCCTCGGCCATGCTGTCGTGCTCCGCAAACTGCGCCAGTTCCAGGATTTCGGGCACACCGCCGTCCTGATCGTCGGGGACTTCACCGGCCGGGTGGGGGACCCTACCGGCAAATCGGCCACGCGCAAGGTGCTGACCGCCGAGGAGACGGTCGCCAACTCGCACGAGTACTTCGACCAGGTGATGCGCATCCTCGACCCGGACCGGGTGGAGATCCGCCGCAACGCGGAGTGGCTGGAGAAGCTGCCGTTGCAGGACTTCCTGACCGCCGCCACCTCCCTTACCGTTGCCCAGCTGCTCGAACGTGACGACTTCGCCCGCCGGTACCGGGAGAGCCGGCCCATCAGCCTGATGGAGTTCCTCTACCCGCTGTTGCAGGGGTACGACTCCGTCGCGGTCGACGCCGACATCGAGCTCGGTGGTACCGACCAGACCTACAACAACCTGGTCGGCCGTACGCTCCAGCGGGACGCGGGGCTCTCGCCGCAGGTCGTCATCACCGTGCCGCTGCTGGTCGGCACGGACGGCGTGGAGAAGATGGGCAAGTCGCTGGGCAACTGGATCGGCATCCGGGAGCCCGCCGCGGAGCAGTTCGGCAAGCTGATGTCGATTCCGGATTCGGCGGTGGCCACCTACGCGGCGTTGTGCGCCGACTTCACCGCGGCCGAGATGGCCGCGCTCACCGCCCGGATGGCAGCCCAGCCCGCCGAGGCAAAACGTGATCTTGCCGAGCGGATCGTCGCGCTCTACCACGGCGCGGCCGGGGCGGCTGCGGCCAGGGAGCAGTTCAACCAGCTGTTCCAGCGCCGGGAGGT
Source organism: Frankia sp. Cppng1_Ct_nod (assembly GCF_920656135.1). NCBI lineage: Bacteria > Bacillati > Actinomycetota > Actinomycetes > Frankiales > Frankiaceae > Frankia > Frankia sp. Cppng1_Ct_nod. The sequence continues at coordinate 73,655 of NZ_CAKKTK010000004.1, forward strand.
GCCCACCGACGTGCCTGTCGTCCACGTGCCCGCCGGAGAACCGGTCGACATCCCCGGTCTGCTTGTGTCCGCCGGGCTCGCGAAGACGAAGAGCGAGGTTCGACGGCTCGTCGACCAGGGGGGCATCAAGATCGATGGTGTCCCGCTCGCGTCGGGCGAACACGTGGTGGACTTCGACCGGGTGATCGATCGGGTGGTGCAGCGGGGCCGCCGTCAGGCGGTGCGCGTGCGGGCTCACGCGGACCGGCCGGCCCCCGCGGACCGGCCGGCCCCCGCGGACCGGTAGGGCTCGCGGGCCGGTGCGGGCCGTGCCCGTGTCGCGCCCGGAGCTGTAGGTGGAAACCGTCACTATGGCGACGGTTCCTACCTACGGATGTCGGTGAACCTGTCACTGATCGACCGGGAAGGATCCGGAGCGGGACGCCCCCGCCGTCGGTGCCGCGGGTGTACCAGGGCCGCGCCTCGGTACACCCGCAGGACTTCCTTCGGGTCTACAGGGAACGGCGGTAGGAGTCGAAGGCGCGGGTCGCGAGCGTTGCGGCGACCACCGCGAGTGCGGCCAGCAGAACCAGGTGAACGCTGACCGATCCCCAGTCCGGGTCGACCGATCCGGATTCGCGGGCGGCGCTCACAGCCCAGTCCACCGGGTTGACGTGTGCGATCACCTGCATCCACCCGGGCATCAGGTCGCGCGCCATGATCGCTGATGACAGGAACGTCAGCGGCAGGATGCAGAAGTTCACCGCCGCGATCAGGACGTCCTCCTTGCGGACGATCAGCGCGAGCGCGTTGGACAGGGCCGCCACCGAGACGGCGACGAGCGCCGCGGCGATGAGCAGGACGACGGGCCCGACCAACCCGTTGCGGTAGTGGGTCCCGACCGCCCAACCGAGCAGCAGGATGATGGTCGACTGGATGGTGGTGACCACCACCTGGTAGACCAGCGCGCTGCTGGTCAGCGCCGCGCGGCGGACCGGGGACGCGAGCATCCGGTCCATCACGCCGCGGTCGATGTCGACGATGACCCGCATGCCGGCCCATCCGGCCGAGAACAGGGCGCTCATCACCACCACGCCGGGGGTGAGGAAGTCGAAATAGGATCCGCCGCCGAAACCGGGAACCTCCACGACGTGGCGAAACAGCGAACCGAACAGCGGCAGCCACACCACCGCCTGCACGATCGTGATCGCCAGGTATGCGGGCTGGCGTAGCAGGGCACGCAGGTGTCGTACGGTCAACCACCGCAACTGGCTGCCTGCGGAGGCTGCGTACTGCGACTGCGTCGGCGCCGGTCGGGGCACCGGGATGGCCACCGAGCGGCCCTGGCGGGCGGTGGTTCCCGCGGTGTCGACCGTACCTTGTGTGGCGTCGGGCCGTGTGGCGTCGACCTGTGTGGCGTCGGGCCGTGTGGCGTCCGCGAGGCCTGGCATCACGCCACCTCCTTCGACGTGCCCAGATGCTGGTCGGATGATTCCGCCCCGGCCACGAACCTGCGTCCGACATGGCGCAGGTAGACGTCGTCCAGCGACGGTCTGGCGATCGTCGCGGTGACAACCGCGACGTTCACCCGTTCGAAGGCGGCGAACACGGCAGGCAGGGACGAGGCACCGTGCGTCACCCGGGTGTGGACCTCCCGGCCGTCCACGGTGGTTGCGGTGACGCCGGCCACCTGGCCGAGGGCAACGGTCAGCTCGGCGACGACGGCGGCGTCCGGAACGGTCGCGAGCTCCAGGTGGACGGCATCGCCCCGTAGATCACTCTTGAGCTCGTCGGGGCTGCCTTCGACGAGGATGCGCCCGCCATCGATGATCGCGACCTGGGAGGCGAGCCGGTCCGCCTCCTCCAGGTAGTGGGTGGTGAGCAGGATCGTCAGCCCGTCCGTGGCGAGTGAACCGATCTCGTCCCACATCTGCGCGCGGGCCTGCGGGTCCAGGCCGGTGGTGGGTTCGTCGAGGAACAGCACGCTGGGCCGGTGCACCAGGCCGACGGCCACGTCGAGCTTGCGCAGCATGCCGCCGGAGTAGGTGCGGGCGAGCCGGTCGGCGGCCTTGACCAGCTCGAAACGGTCGAGTAGTTCGGTGACCCGGTCGTTCAGTTCAGCGCGGGAGAGTCCGTGCAGGTGGGCTGCGAGCGCTATGTTCTCCCGGCCGGTCGCTTCCAGATCAACACCGGATCGCTGCGTCACGACACCGATGGCACGCCGGACCTGGCTGGGATGAGTGAGGACGTCGACTCCCGCCACCGTGGCGGAGCCGGAGTCGGGACGCGACAGCGTGGTGAGGATCTTCACTGTGGTGGACTTGCCGGCGCCGTTCGGCCCGAGCAGGCCGAACACTGTTCCGGGTGCCACGCCGAAGCTCAGGCCGTCGAGTGCTCGGATGCCGCCGCGGTAGGTCTTGACCAGGTCGCGGGCCTGGATCGCGAGCTGGCCACCGGGCCGCGCGGATGTCGTCGTGGCGGTGCCGGGTTCAGCCGCCGGTCCGGCCGTGGGTGCAGGCTCGGCCGTGGGTGCAGGCTCGGCCGTGGTTGCGCCGGTGTCGGCTGCCGTGGTCGACGTGGGCGCGACCGGGTTCTGCGGGTCGGACAGCTGTGCGGTGGAGCTGGCGGGCGGCTGTCCGGCATGCGCCGGAGCCGGATGGGTGGTCATAGGTCCCCCTGTCGGACAAATGATCAATTGTGGATGATCGAGCGTTTGGGGACGACCGGGGATGAACTCGGCGGCCTCACCGGGGACGATGTACGGGATTCGTCCTATGGTGAGAAGCGCTGATGACAAGCACGCTCCGGATGCCGGTCCGCTCCGCGATCGGGTAATCGTCCATCACGGTCCGTGGGTGGGCGTGCCAGCGCTCGCTCACGGACCATGGCTGCGCCAGCGTTTTACTGCTGCATGATCGCTCCCTGGTCCGTTTCGTCCGAACCGGACTCCGCGCCGCCCGTCTTCTTCGTGCTGTCCGTGCTGCTCGTGTTCTCCCGGTTGGTCAGCGCGGCGATCGCCCGTTCGGTCGTCTCCAGGACGGAGCGGGCCGCGAATCCCTGGTGGCCGCCGGCTTCGAGAGCGCGGACCACGACTTCGCGAATCCGGCCGGGTTCGGTCTCGCGGGTGTGGATCGCGTTCCAGATGTGGATGCCGTCGAGCGTCCCGTTGGAGATCTCTTTGATGAGCTCGTCGACGTAGCGCAGTTCGGCCTCGGCGAGCGCGCTCACGTACTCGGCTTCCAGCGTGAACAGCCGGGGGAGACCCTCGCGGACGGCGAGTGCCTCGCCCGCGTGGGTGTGCTCGATCTGGAGCATGAGCCGGTTGCGGCGTTCGGTGAGCAGCCGGATGGTGTCATCGGGGGTGAGCACCGCCAGCATCGACAGCGCCGCCTCGAAGCGCAGGTACTCCTTGGTGGGTGTGCTGACCAGCTCGGACATCCAGTCGTAGAGCTCGGTCCGACCGGACGACGTGATCTCGTAGACGGTCCGTTCGGGACGTCGACCTTCGCGGACGGTCTCGCGGGCGGAGATGTACCCGCTGCGGGCCAGTGCGTCCACCACTGTGTAGAGCGAGCCGTGACTCAACTTGATGCTGTCTTCCTTGTGTCGCTCACGCAACGTGGTCGACATTTCGTACGGGTGCATGGGTCGTTCGTTGAGCAGCGCAAGCACGGCGAGTGCCAGCATGTTCGACATTCGTCGACGGCCCATGCTCCCGGCGCCCCCTGACCTGCTCGTTCCCGCATTCGCCGTTCCCGCACTCGCCGTTCTCCGTTCACGATTACTCGTAGGCGAGTATCCGGGGCGCGGAGTCTGGCTGTCAATCGGGTTCGACGCTGTGTCCACCGCGTGTTCGCTGGACGAGCCCGCGGACCCTCGCGAAGCTCACAGATGCTCCCGCGGCAGCCGGTCGACGGGCTATGTCGAGCGCCGTGCGGCCTGCTGCGTCATGCTCGGAGGTGCGTCGTGACACCTCCGGCGCGGGTGGGCCCGGCGGCACACCCGCGCCGGATTCCGACCATCGTGCGGGCTGTGGACCGCGCCACGGACTGCCGCCGGTGGGCGGCCGGGTTATCCCCCACCCATCGGCGGCGCCGGGGCCCGCCTGACAGATCTTCGATCGTGCGGATCGACCCTCGGTAGCCGCGTCAGGCGTCTTCGGGGACTCGCCGCTCATGACCCGCCGGTAGCGCCACGGCGAGCCCCATGACGCTGGCACCGAGTCCCCACAGCACGGCCGGCCCGACCGCGGCGCCGAAGGACGTCCGTCCCGGCGCGGTGTAGCTGAGCGGCCCGACCTCGGGCCGTGCCACCGCGGCGCAGGCCAGCAGCAGGCCGACCGCCAACCCGCCGGTGAACACCACACAGCCGCGCAGTGCCGCTGCCATGGTCCTTGCGCGGACAGCCATGCCGATCACCACCGAGACCAGGAGCAGGCCGAGCGACACCGGGAGCAGCCAGTACCAGCCGCCGAGATCGAGGAGGTCCGTGAGCGAGTACGTGGCGGTGCCGGCACCGGAACTGACGGTCAGCGGAACCCCCATCGACAGCACGGTGGCGTTGACCGCAAGGTTCGGCAGGAACAGTGCGAGCACCGCGAAGGCGGCGATCTTCGGGCTGGTCCCGGCATGGTCGAGTCGGGAGACTTCCACAGCCGTCCAGACCGAGCTGATCGCGATCGTGCCGGCGATTACGACACCCAGGGCGATGGCAGGTCCGCGGGCCGCCGAAACGATCCGTCGGGTCCAGGCTTTCGTCCGCGTGGCCGTCACAAGGACGACCGAGCTCACGATGGTGGTTGTCGTCCACGCCAGGGCCCGCACCACGGTGGGCCCGACCTCCGCGCGCAACCGCCCGTCGGCGCGGGTCTCATACCGGGTGAAGACCGCGATCACTCCGACGGCGGCGACGAACAGCACGATGACCCGGGCCGCGTCGATCAGTACCACCGAGGTGGCCGCGGTCGCGTCCCGCCGCCACCGCCGGGTCAGGACGACCATCATCAGCCCGAAGCCGGCGAGGGTCGGCAGCATCGGCATGAAACCGATCTGCTGCTGGGAGCTGTACAGCTCCGCCGCCGCGGAAGTGGCCCGCAGCTTTCCCCCGACCGCCAGGACCAGGTATGCGAACGCGAACCCCACCGGGTCCGCGCCGACGTCGGCGCCGGGCGCGTCCACCAGGCCGGCGCCGGGTCCGTCGGCGCTGCCCATGCCGGTCCCGCTACCGGTGGTCGCCATGACGACGCTCCCGGCGGCCAGCAGGATGGCGAGCATGGCGGCCAGCGGTACGAACGCGCCGAGCAAAGCCACCCGCCAGTTTCCGACGAGGATGGCGGTCGCCGTGTCCGATCTCTGTATACGCGGCAAACAGTACCTACCGTCAGACGGGATGCGCGGCCCGCGACGGGTGATGGTGCGCGTGGCGTGAACGTATGCATCCGGATGCACCTGTCCTGGGATCGTACCGATCAATCGGGTTCGTGACCGGCCGCCGCGCTACCAGGAGCGCCATGGTCCCGCGTCGACCTGCGAGGATCGGTGGCATGTCAGTCGGGTCCGAGGCTCCGGCCTCCGAGGAGCTGTTCCGCCGCGCGCGGCGGGTCATACCCGGTGGGGTCAACTCGCCGGTCCGGGCGTTTCGGGCGGTCGGCGGTACACCGCGTTTCATGGTGTCCGGGGATGGCGCGTACCTCACCGACGCGGATGGTCGCAGGTACGTCGACCTGGTCTGCTCCTGGGGTCCGATGATCCTGGGCCATGCCCATCCGGCGGTTGTCGAGGCCCTGCGGGCGGCGACGGCGCGGGGCACGAGCTACGGCACGCCGAGTCCGGGTGAGGTCGAACTGGCCGAGGAGATCGTGTCCAGGGTGGCTCCGGTCGAACAGGTGCGGCTGGTCAGCTCAGGAACCGAGGCCACCATGAGCGCGTTGCGGCTTGCACGAGGGTTCACCCGGCGCTCAAAGATCATAAAATTTGCGGGCTGCTACCACGGCCATGTCGACGCTCTACTCGTCGCCGCCGGTTCGGGTGTCGCCACCCTCGGTCTGCCGGACACTCCCGGGGTGACCCCGGCGACCGCCGCGGACACCATCGTCCTGCCGTACAACGATCTGGCCCTGGTCGAGGCGGCGTTCGCGCAGCACCCCGAGGGGATCGCCGCAGTCATCACCGAGGCCGCCGCGGCGAACATGGGAGTGGTCCCACCGCTGCCGGGTTTCAACGCCGGGTTGCGGCGGCTCTGCGACGCACACGGCACGCTGCTCATCCTGGACGAGGTGATGACCGGCTTCCGGGTCGGACCGGCCGGCTGGTGGGGGCTGGAAGGTGCCGTCGAGGGATGGGCCCCGGACCTGTTCACCTTCGGCAAGGTGATGGGCGGTGGGCTGCCGGCGGCGGCCTTCGGCGGCCGGGCCGATGTGATGGCCCACCTTGCGCCTGTCGGCCCCGTCTACCAGGCTGGGACGCTGTCGGGTAACCCGCTGGCGGTCGCCGCGGGTCTCGCCACGCTGCGGGCCCTGGTCCCGGACGTGTACGCGAGGGTGGACGCGCGCGCCGGCGATGTCGCCGGCATCGTCTCGACGGCGTTGACCGAGGAGGGTGTGCCACACCTGCCCGGCAGCGCCGGCTCGCTGTTTAGCGTCTTCTTCACCGATGCCGGGTCCGTTGTCGACTACGCGGGAGCACAGACCCAGTCGAGCGCCCGGTATGCGGCGTTCTTCCACGCCATGCTGGACGCAGGGGTGTACCTGCCGCCGTCCGGCTACGAGGCGTGGTTCGTCTCGGCGGCGCACGATGACGAGGCCGTCGAGCGAATCGCGGGCGCCGCGTCGGCGGCGGCACGAGCCGCGGCGGCGGTACCCGAACCCGTGGCGGCCACGAGTGCCGGCGGGAGACGCTCATGACAGCCGAAGGGCACGACGTACAGGCCGGGCTCACCACCGTCCATCTTGTCCGCCACGGCGAGGTCTTCAACCCGCAGAGGGTCCTGTACGGCCGGTTGCCGGGGTTTCGGCTGTCCACGGCAGGGGTTCGCCAGGCGCAGGTAACAGCAGAGTTCCTGGCGCGGCATGACATCGCCGCGGTGGTGGCGAGCCCGCTGGAGCGGGCCCGCCAGACCGCGGCGCCGATCGCCACGTCGTGCGGTGTCACGGTCGAGGTCGACCCACGCCTCATCGAGAGCCGCAGTTTCTTCGAGGGCAAACGGTTCGAGGCCGGGCCGGGGCTGCTGCGCGACCCGCGTATGTGGAAGGTTCTGAGTAATCCGTTCGAGCCGTCCTGGGGCGAGCCCTACACCGAGATCGCCGAGCGCATGCTTGCCGCCGTGGCCGAGTGGCGCGTCGCCTTCCCGGGTCGGGAGGTGGTACTCGTCAGCCACCAGCTGCCGGTGTGGACAACCCGGCGTGCGCTGGAGGGCCACCGGCTCTGGCACCGCCCGGACCGTCGCCAGTGCGCGCTCGCAAGCGTCACCTCGGCGGTCTACTCGGGGGACCAGCTGGTCCGGGTCGACTACACGGAGCCGAATGGTCCGAGCGTCGACCGGGCCGGCTCGGTCGGCGCCTGACGGTCGGGGTCCTGACGGCCGGGGTCACGCAGGTATGGGCCGCTGGGCATGCGCGGCGTCCGCAACCTACTCTGGGGATCGAGTTCTACAGTTGGTCGTAGGTGCGATGTCGGTTGGGCGGGCGAGGCACGTACCGGGTTCCATCCGGTTCGCCGATCGCCAGGGGAGTGAATGTGGACGAGCGGCAGAGCGTGCCGTCAGCATCCGGGGTGCCCACCGCTGCGGTCGGGCAGGTGACGGGGCGCGGTCCGCGGACCCGGGCATCGCTCGTATTCGCCGCCGCGCTGTCTGCCCTGACCCTGCTCGCGACCGCGTGCTCCGGTGGGACGGACAGCGTCGACCAGGCCGCCGGTGGCGGCTTCGGTTTCGTCCAGCAGGCATCCAATTCGGACTTCGTCCCGTTGGCGAACCGGACACCGGCGCCGGACCTCACCGGTCCGACAGTGGCCGGCCCCGATCTGGATCTCGCGGACTTCCGGGGGAAGATTCTCGTCGTGAACTTCTGGGCGTCGTGGTGCGCACCCTGTCGTGCGGAAACGCCCGGTCTGGTCAAGCTGGCCGCGGACAGTCCGGGGGTGGCCTTCGTCGGCGTGAACGAGAAGGACAACCTCTCCGCCGCGAAGGCATTCATCCAGGACAACAACGTCACCTATCCGAGCATCGTCGACCGGATCGGCACCCTTGCCGCGCGCTGGCCGGTGCCGCCAGGACTTCCATCCACCTTTGTGCTGGACAGCAAGGGTCGACTCGCGGCCCGGTTCACCGGCGGGGTCCTGCCGGGCGACCTGACGCCCGTGCTCACCCGCTTGCGGGCGGAAACATGAGCGGCTCCGTCCGGGTGCGGGAGGCCTCCCGGTGAGCGTCACGTCGTTCGTCACCGACGGGCCGCTGCTGCTCGCGGCCCCGGTGGCGGCGGCTGCCGGACTGCTGTCCTTCCTGTCCCCGTGCGTGCTGCCACTAGTACCCGGATACCTCTCGTTCGTCACCGGTTTGTCCGGCGAGGACCTCGCTGCCCGCCCGGCGGATCCTGCCGCGGCGCCCGTCACGGCGCCCGTCACGGCGACGGCCGGAGTTACCGCCGCGCCGGGAGTTACCACCGCGTTGATCATAAGCTCCGGGCCCCACTCCACACCCCGGCCCCGATCCGGGCGGCGCCTGGGCCGGGTCACGATCGGCACCGCCCTGTTCGTGGCCGGCTTCACCGCCGTCTTCGTCAGCTACGGCGCCGCGTTCGGCGGGTTGGGCCGATGGTTGACCCTGCACCAGGTCGGTGTCAGCCAGCTTCTCGGAGCGGTGACGATCGTCATGGGGCTGACGTTCGCCGGGGTGTTCGTACGGGTTCCGCTGGCCAACCGGGAATGGCGCATCCACCGGCTGCCCGCGCCCGGCCTGCTCGGCGCGCCGGTCCTCGGCGTCCTGTTCGGAATCGGTTGGACGCCGTGCCTCGGCCCGACGCTGACGGCGGTGCTGGGGCTGGCCGTGCAGAGCGCGACCGCCGGCCGGGGCGCCTTCCTCTCCGCCGTCTACTGTCTGGGACTGGGGATTCCGTTCCTGGTCGTGGGCCTGGCGTTCCGGCAGGCGGCCGGTGCGCTGGCTGCGGTGCGCCGGCACGCGAGGATGCTCACCATGCTCGGGGGCCTGCTCCTCGTCGCGGTCGGCCTTCTCCAGGTCACCGGTGCCTGGACCGATCTGATCGCCTCTCTCCGGCCCTATGCACCGGGATTCGCGGAGACGCCGCTGTGAACGGACCAGCAGCGCCGACGACCGTGCCCGACGAGGTGCGCGGGCAGACGCCGGCACCGTCGTTCGGACCGCCGCGGCGGGCCGGAGTAGGTGGTACCGGCGGACCCGGCCTGCCGCGCAAGGCCGCTGCCTCCGTTCGGCGGGTCTGGCACCAGCTGACCAGCATGCGCACGGCGCTGCTGCTGCTGTTCCTGCTGGCACTCGCGGCCGTTCCCGGTTCGCTGCTGCCGCAGCGGTCGTTGAACCCGTTGAAGGTGAACGAGTACTTCACCGACCATCCCTCACTCGCGCCGGTTCTCGACCGGCTGTCCGGGTTCGACGTCTTCGGCGCTCCCTGGTTCGCCGCGATCTACCTGCTGCTGTTCATCTCCCTGATCGGGTGTCTGTCATCCCGGGTCCGCTGGCATGCCAAGGCGCTGGTGGGACGACCGCCGCGGGCCCCGGCCCGGCCGAGCCGGCTGGCCGGGGGACAGTCGTGGGACAGCGCGCTCACCCCGCCGGAGGCGATCGAGGCCGCCCGTGCCGTCCTGCGGCGCAGACGGTTCCGGGTCGCTGTCGCAGCCGAGGGCACCACCCGGCCCGACGGCAGTCCCGACTTCTCCATGGCGGCGGAAAAGGGGTACCTGCGCGAGACCGGAAACCTGATTTTCCATGTCGCGTTGGTCTTCATGCTTGTCGGTGTCGGGCTGGGTTCGTGGTTCGGCTACCAGGGCACGGTGCTGGTCATCGCGGGGGACGGGTTTGCGAACACGCTGGTCTCCTATGACCAGTTCAGCCGGGGCAGGCTCGTCGACCCCGCCGGCGACCTGCATCCGTTCTCCCTGACCATGGAGCAGTTCACCGCCTCCTACCAGCCCAACGGCGAGCCTGCGGATTTCCGCGCGAAGGTTGCGTATGCCTCCGAGCTGGACGGGCCCATCCGTACGGCCGAGATAAGGGTCAACCACCCACTGGTGATCGGCAGCGCGAAGGTGTACCTGATCGGTCATGGGTATGCCCCCCACTTCGTCCTGAAGAACAGTGACGGCGGGGTCGTCTGGGAGGGCTATCAGCCATGCACCCCGCGTAACGCCATGTTCGCCTCGACCTGCACGTTGAAGATCGGGGATACCGGTCTTCCCGCGACCGGGCCTACGCGCGAGCCCCAACAACTGGCTTTCAACGGTGTGTTCACCCCGACCACCCGACTCGACCCGGCCGAGGGCTATGTCTCGACCCATCCGGCGGCGAACGCGCCCGGCCTCACGCTCACCGGCTACGTCGGCAACCTGCACATCAACGAGGGTGTCCCGCAGAACGTCTACTCGCTCGACACCCGCGACATGCACCAGCTGCGCCTGGACGGCCCGATCGGCAAGGACCGGACGGCGCAGGTGCTCGCGCTGAACAATCCCGGCCAGCGGACGGTCACCGGTCTGCCCGGTGGGATGTCCCTGGAGGCCGACGGTGTCCGTGAGTTCGCGACGTTCCAGACGAAGTCGGATCCCTTCAAGGGTTGGGTACTCGCCGCGGCGGTTGCGATCATCGCGGGTCTGCTGGTGAGTATGCGGGTACGCCGGCGCCGGGTCTGGATACGGGCGCGCCCCGAGGTCGGCCCGGATCCGGGCACCGTCGTCGATGCGGTGACCACGGTCGAGGTCGGCGGTCTGTCCCGCTCCGACATGGACGGCTTCGCCACCGAGCTGCAAGCGATCGCTGACGAGGTACGGACGGCCACGGCGGACGCCGGACGTACCCGTCCGCAAGGCTCCGATCCGGCCCCACCGAGCCTTCGGGCACTGCGGCCGACCGCTCGGCCGGCGGACTCCACCGAACAGGAGCTGTGATGCCTGTCAACTCCGGTTTTGCCTCGCTGTCCGACCATCTGCTCGGCGTGACCATGGTGGTCTACGCGCTGGCGATGCTCGGTTACGCGGCCGAGTTCGCGTTCAGCCGCTTCGGGCGGACGAGTGGTGAACTGCTGGCGGTCCAGCATCGGACGGTGGCGTCCCCGGCGGTGGGCGTCCTGGTCGCCGCACCCGACCGGGTACCGGTGACGGTCGGCGCGGATGCGACCGAGGCTGACGCGTCCGGTGGTGGCATGGTCGGGTCCGGCCCGACGGCTGATCCCGCCGCCGTGGCGCTGGCCGCGTCGAGGGCTCGCTCGGCGGAACGCGTCGCCGAACAGGCGGCGCTCGCCGCCCTGATGGCGGGGGACGGTGCGGACCCGCCGACCCCGACCCGGGCGCTGTGGGTCGGCCGGATCGCGGTCGTGCTGACCGTCCTGGGCTGGGCCGCGCACGTGGGTTCGGTGACGGCCCGTGGCCTTGCCGCCGGCCGCGTGCCGTGGGGCAACATGTACGAGTTCTCCTCCATGATCACCCTGGTCGCGGTGTCGGTCTATCTGGTGATGCTGACCCGGGCGCGGGTCCGCTGGCTGGGTGTCTTCGTGATGCTGCCGGTCGTCTTGTACCTGGGATTCGCGGGCACCGTTCTGTACGTCGCGGTCGGCCCGCTCGTCCCGGCGCTCAACTCCTACTGGCTCAAGATCCATGTTGTGGCGGCGATCGCCGCCAGCGGCGTGTTCCTGGTTTCGGCGGTCACGACCGTCCTGTACCTGTTGAAGGACCGCTGGGAGAACCGGCTTGCGGCGGTCGCCGCAGGTCGGGCGGACGCGTCCGCGGCGATGCGCACGCGCGGCGGAATCATGATGCGGCTGCCCACGGCCGCATCCCTGGACCGTCTCACCTATCGGGTGATCGGTTTCGCGTTCCCGGTCTGGACGTTCGCGGTCATCGCAGGGGCGATCTGGGCGGAGGCGGCCTGGGGCCGTTACTGGGGCTGGGATCCGAAGGAGACCTGGTCGTTCATCACCTGGGTGATCTACGCCGCCTACCTGCACGCCCGGGCGACCGCGGGTTGGAAGGGCAGGAAGGCGGCGATGATCTCCCTGTTGGGTTTCAGTGCGCTCTTTGTCGACTACTACCTGGTCAACCTGGTGATCTCGGGCCTGCACTCCTACGCCGGGGTCAAGTGAGAGCAGCCCGAGGGCGGGACCGCGCCACGACGACCGGCGGAGGTCAGCTCCGGGGTGGACCGTCGCCGTCCCCCCGGCGGATTCGTTCGGACAGCTCACGCAGGAACTCGGGGTCGTCGTCGGGGGCAATCGGCCGGGGTGCGGGAGCCCTGCGGATCCGGGGATGTACCCGCCCGGTCGGCATCTCGTCCCGGTCGCCCCAGCCGAGCCCACGGCTGCGGGCCCGCGGACGTCGGCCGCCCCATACCGGGTGATCGCTGTTCTCGGTGGGGTCGACATCGGCACGCGGATGGCCCAGTAGGAACCATGCCATGGCACCGACAACATAGAACAGAACGATGATCCCTATCCAGGCGATCTTGGGGAGTGTGCGCACCGCGACGGCCGGGGCCACGATCGCGTCAATGATGGCGCAAACCCAGAAGCTGATGAGTACCAACGTCAGTACGAACCCCAACACCGCACCGCTGCCCCCTTCCGTTCTCGTTCCGTCCGGCGCGATCCGGTATCCAGAGCGCCTGGCGATCGCGTCGCCTTGTCGTCCGACCGTACCGCCAATCACCGCCCATCGGCAGCGGTCCATCCGTTGTGGAAAAGTTGCATAACCATCCAATGTCACCGAGTAGCGACCGTTGCTTGATACCGGACGGCGCAGCGGCCACACTCGCGGCGGCGGCGGGCACCGGGGTGGGCAGTGACGGGCGCCCGGAGGCGCTGCAAGGATGGACGTCATGGCCTGGGCGGATCTACGCGAGTTCCTCGCTCATCTCGAGCGTCACGGCGACCTGCGGCACGTTCGCGTCCCGGTCGACCCGCTCCTGGAAGTCACCGAGATCGTCACGAGGGTCGTCCGTGACCATGGGCCGGCGTTGCTGTTCGATCAGCCGACCGGTGCTGACATGCCGCTGGCCATCAACGTCTTCGGCACCGAGAAACGGATGGCCGCCGCGCTGGGCGCCGGCAGCCTGGACGAGATCGGCGACCGGATCGCGGCTCTGCTCAGGCCCGAGATCCCCACCGGCTTCGGCGGGTTGCGGGAGGCGCTCGGCAAGGTCGCCTCGCTCCGGGCGATGCCACCGCGCAAGGTGCGCACCGCCCCATGCCAGGACGTCGTCCTCAAAGGTCCAGACGTCGACCTGTTCCGGTTGCCCGGGGTGCATGCCTGGCCGGACGACGGCGGTGCGTTCCTCAATCTGGGACTCACCCATACGAAGCATCCCGAGACCGGGCAGCGCAACCTGGGTCTGTACCGGTTGCAGCGTCATGACGGCCGGACGGTCGGCATGCACTGGCAGATCCACAAGGATTCCAACGCCCATCACGCCGTGGCGGAACGCCGTGGTGAGCGGCTGCCGGTGGCGATCGCGTTCGGCTGTGACCCGGCGGTGACGTACGCGGCGTCCGCGCCACTGCCGGCGGAGATCGACGAGTACCTGTTCGCCGGGTTCCTGCGCGGTGAGCGGGTGGAGATGGTCGACTGCCTGACCGTTCCCCTGCAGGTTCCGGCGAACGCCCAGGTCGTGCTGGAAGGCTGGCTGGAGCCGGGCGAGCGCCGCCCGGAAGGTCCGTTCGGTGACCACACGGGTTTCTACACTCCGGTCGAGGCGTTCCCCGCGCTGCGGGTCGACGTGATGACCATGCAACGTGACCCGGTGTTCCAGACGATCGTCGTGGGGCGTCCGCCGCAGGAGGACGGACCGCTCGGTAAGGCCACCGAGCGGATCTTCCTTCCGTTGGTCCGGATGATGATCCCGGAGATCGTCGACTACGACCTTCCGGTGGAGGGCGTCTTCCACAACTGCGTGATCGTCTCGATCGAGAAGCGTTATCCCAAGCACGCGCAGAAGGTCATGAACGCGGTCTGGGGCGCCGGGCTGCTGTCGTTGTCCAAGCTCGTTGTCGTCGTCGATGCCGACTGTGACGTCCACGACTACTCAGAGGTGGCATGGCGTGCATTCGGTAACGTCGACTACGCCCGCGACCTGGTGACCACGATCGGCCCGGTCGACCACCTCGACCATGCCTCATACGAGCAGTTCTTCGGCGGGAAGGTCGGCGTGGACGCGACCCGCAAGCTCCCGACCGAGGGATATCGTCGCGAGGGCGGTTGGCCCGCCGAAGCCGTGATGGATCAGGCGACCAGGGACCAGGTCGCTCGGCGTTGGAAAGAATACGGGCTGTAACCGGATCCAGGGCAGGTGTTTCGTGTCCGTCGCGGGAGTTGATCGCTGGTGAGTGACGTGGCATTCGCCCCGGGAATGCCAGGGCCGGCCCCCGTACCCGACGGTCCGGTTCGCGCCTTCCTGCGGGTGGTGGTGATCGAGCACTCGGTGTTCGCACTGCCGTTCGCCTACGTGGCCGCGCTTGCCGCGTCGTTCAACGCGTCCCGAACCGTGCACTGGCTGGACATCACGCTGGTGACCGTGGCGATGGTCGCCGCCCGGACCTTCGCGATGGCCGCTAACCGGATCATCGACAGGAAGATCGACGCACGCAACCCCCGCACGGCCGGACGCGAACTCGTCACCGGCGCCGTGTCCGTCCGCACGGCCGTTCTCGGCGCGACGATCGCACTGGCGATCTTCTGCGTCTCGGCCGCGGCGCTGTCCTGGCTGTGTCTGGCGCTCTCGCCGCTCGCGGTCATCCCACTGGTCGTCTACTCCTACGCCAAACGGTTCACCAACTTCCCGCACGCGGTGCTCGCCCTGGCCCAGGCGGTCGCGCCGGTCGGCGCCTGGATTGCCATCACCGGCCGCTGGTCGTGGGCGGGGGTCGTGCTCGGGCTGGCGGTCGGCACCTGGATCGGTGGTTTCGACCTGATCTACGCCTGCCAGGACGCCGAGGTCGACCGCAGGATCGGTGTGGGTTCGGTACCGGCCCGTTTCGGTGTCCGGGCGGCGCTGAACGCATCCATCATCACGCATGTCGCCACGTTCGTCCTCTTCGTCACCTTCGGGCTGATGGAGAACTTCGGCGCCTGGTGGTGGGCGGGTCTCGCGGTGACCGCCGCGGCGTTCTGCTACGAACACGCGATCGTCTCCCCGAACGACCTGTCGCGGGTGAACCGGGCGTTCCTCACCGCCAACGGGTTCGTCGGCATCGCGCTGTTCGCGTTCGCGGTCATGGACCTGGTCTCCCGCGGCCTGACCTGGTGACCGGTCGGACCAGGTGACCGGTCGGACCAGGCGCGCGAGGTCCGGTCAAGGAAGATCCGAATATAGAAGGTCGGAGTACAGGTGGAGGCGGGTCGGCCGGACGCGGGTGGAGCCGGATCCCGGCTGCCATGGGTGGTGGGGGTCAGCGGCGCGAGCGGGACCCCGTACGCCGCGGCGCTGCTGCGTGGTCTGCTGGACGCCGGACTGCCTGTTGATCTCGTGGTCTCCCGGGCTGCCCGGCTCACATTGCTGGACGAGACCGGGGTGGCCTGGCGGGACAGCGCCTGGCCGGTGGCGCTGGCCGGCTGGCTCGGCGGTGACCGATCGGTGGTCGAGTCGGCGGTGGCGGCCGACCAGGTCCGTCACTGGTCGGCCGGGGATCTCGCGGCCGGTCCGAGCAGCGGGTCCTACCGGACGCGAGGGATGATCGTCGTTCCGGCGAGCACGGCGGCGGTGGCCGGCATCGCGCTCGGACTGTCCAAGGACCTGCTGCAACGCGCCGCCGACGTCACCCTGAAGGAACGCCGCCCGCTCATCGTCGTCCCGCGGGAGATGCCGTTCACCCGCTCGACCCTGCTGCACATGCTGTCTCTGCACGAGGCGGGCGCGGTCGTCGCGGCGGCGAGCCCCGGCTTCTACGCCGGGGCGACCGACGCGCAGGCGCTGGTGGACTTCGTCGCAGGCAAGGTCCTGGACGCCGCCGGGGTGTCGAACAACCTGCTGCGCCGTTGGACGGGCGAGCTCGGCGCCGCCCGACGTTCATCCGGATGATCACTCGGACCCGCGACCATCGGGAGCCCTGCGGGTCGTACCGTGAATGCGCGGCATCCCTCCTGATGCCGGGGTGGGGATCGGGGCGGGCATGGCGCGTGGCAACGGCAAGGGCAACGGCAACGGGAACGCGGGACCGAAACGAGCACGATCGACCCGGACGCCGGTCAGGTCGGCCGGTGGTGCGCCGCCGCGGCCGAAACCGCCGGCCGGGCGGACCCGGCCCGAACCTGCCCCGGTGGATCTGCGGGTGCAGCTGCCGTACTTCGCGGTACGGATCGCGGTGCTGCTCGTGGCCCTGGCCGTCCTTCTCATCCTGGACGTGAACCCGATCCTTGCGGTGCTGTCCGGTCTCGTGATCGCGGGTGTGCTGACCTACCCCCTGGGCCGGATGCAGCGCCGGGCCGCTGACCGGGCCGCCGACCGGGCCGCTGACAGGTCGCCGGAGCGTCCGTCCGGTCGGCCGGAATAGCCCACGGCAGGACCGGTCAGTCGGTGAGCTGATCAGGTCGATCGACCTCGGTAGGAGCTGCGGCCAGCGCAGCGTCGATGGACCGAGGTGAGAGGACCTCTTCGAGAACCATGAAGGCACAGCCGATGATGCCCGCTCGCTCGTCGAGCACGCTCGGCAGGATCTGCAGATAGCGCGTCGCAAGGGTGGTGGACCGTTGGTACAGCACTTCACGCAGCCCGGCCACCAGTGGGTCGTACACGTGCGCCAGGTCACCGCCGATCACCACGAAGGCGGGATTGAGCAGATTCACGGCTGCGGCGAGCACCTCGCCGATGCGGCGCCCCGCTTCGCGGACCAGCCGCAGCGCTTCGTGGTCGCCTGCGCGCACGAACTCGACGACGCCACGTACGCCGTCGACCGCGTGACCGGATTCAGACAGCCGTCTGGCAAGGGCCCACCCACTGGCGACCGCTTCGAGACAGTCTACGTTGCCGCATCGGCAGACCGCGCCACCGCCGTCGTAGACACGGATGTGCCCGATTTCGCCTGCTGCGCCGAGCGCGCCACGTTGCAGCCGCCCGCCGCTCATGATGCCTGCGCCGATGCCGGTCGAGGCCTTGACGAATAGCAGATCGCCGACAGGCGGCACATGCTGGGTGTCGTACTGCGTCCGGTACTCGCCGAGCGTCATCACGTTGACGTCGTTGTCGACGAGCACGGGCACCGCGAAGTGGTTGGTGAAATACGGCGGGATCGCGACCCCGTCCCATCCGGGCAGGACCAGTGGGCTGACCATGCGCCCGGTCTCGACGTCCACCGACCCGGGAACGCTGACGCCGATGCCTCGTACGGTGTCGCGAGCGTGGGCGGACCCGGCAAGCAGCTGGTCAAGGCGGCCAGCGACTTCGGGCAGCACCGCATCGGGCCCCTCGCGGCCGTCCGTCTCGAGGACGTCTTCCGCCAGGATCTTTCCCGTCAGATCGCAGACGGCGAGTTGTGTTCGGCTCGCACCCACGGAGGCGGCGAGCACGACCCCTCCCGACGCGTAGAACTCCAGCCGCGAGGGTGGCCTGCCGCCGGTGGAGGGACCATCGGTGCGCTCCACGACAAGCCCCTGTTCGAGAAGCTGGCTCACCCGCAACGCGACCGCGGTGCGAGACATGCCGGTGAGGCTCGCGATGTCGGCCCGGGTGGTGGCCTCTCCGCCGCGGATAAGACGAAAGACCTCCCCGGCTGGAGCGAGGGCGTGTCGTCTCACCATGAATCAGCAGCCAAGCACTGTCGCTTCGACACTTCAAAGACTATACATGGTATAGTTTTTAACTTAAAAGACATAAGGTATTCATTCGTGGTACATAAGTCATGTCTAGTGTGATGCTCGTCACGGCAAGCCCACTTCGAAGGGAGAGTCCATGGCGCACCTCGCGCCGGTCGCACCCTGCGACGTAGTTGTCTTCGGTGGCACCGGGGATCTTGCGATGCGCAAGCTGTTGCCTGCGCTCTACCACCGTGACTGCGACATGGCGATCACACCCGACTCGCGTGTGATCGCTGTGTCGCGGGCCGGCCTCGACGATTCCGGATACCGCGACAAGGTCGACTCCGAGCTGCGTCGATTCGTCCCGGAGGCGGCAGGCGAGGTGAACGCCCGCGCTCGGTTCCTCCGGCGCCTGCACCACATCACGGTCGACGTCGAGGAGCACGGCACCTGGGATGGTCTGCGGGCGTTGTTGGCGGACGAGCAGGAGCGGGTGCGGGTCTTCTACCTGGCCTGTGCCCCACAGCTGTTCGGGCCGATCTGTGTCGGTCTGCGGGACAACGGGCTGGTCACCGCACACTCCCGGGTCGTGCTTGAGAAACCGATCGGACATGATCTTGATTCTGCGTGTCGGATCAACGACGAGGTCGGGGCGGTGTTCGCCGAGGAGCAGATCTTCCGGATTGACCACTACCTCGGCAAGGAGACTGTGCAGAACCTGCTCGTGCTCCGCTTCGCCAACTCGCTACTCGAGCCGTTGTGGAACTCCGGCTCGATCGACCATGTACAGATCACGGTTGCCGAGGCGATCGGTGTCGGTGGACGCGGCGGTTACTACGACAGCTCCGGCGCGCTGCGCGACATGGTGCAGAACCATCTGCTACAGCTGCTGTGTCTGGTGGCGATGGAACCGCCCACCCGGCTGGACCGCGAGGCGGTCCGCGACGAGAAACTGAAGGTCCTCAAGGCATTGCGACCGGTGACAAGTGGTGACGTGGGGCGATGTGTCGTTCGGGGACAGTACACGGCGGGCCTCGTCGAGGGGGCTCCGGTGCCTTCCTACCGGGACGAGGTGGACGGGGCCGCGAGTACCACCGAGACGTTTGCGGCGCTGAAGGTCGAGGTGGCGAACTGGCGCTGGTCCGGCGTGCCCTTCTACCTTCGCACAGGCAAGCGGCTGGACCGTCACGCATCGGAGATCGTGGTGCAGTTCCGGCCGGTACCGCATTCGATCTTCCCTGGGATCGAGGACACCATCACTCCCAACCGTCTCGTGCTGCGCCTGCAACCCGACGAGGGCGTACGCCTGCACCTGATGGCGAAGGAGCCGGGCCCGGGCGGTGTGCGGCTGCGTCCGGTGCACCTCAATCTCAGTTTCGCCGAGACCTTCAAGGCCCGACTGCCCGATGCCTACGAACGGCTGCTCATGGACGTCGTCCGGGGCAACCCGACGTTGTTCATGCGACGCGACGAGGTCGAAGCCGCATGGACCTGGGTGGAGCCCATCCTGGCAGCATCAGCCGAGCCCCCCAGGCGTTACGCCGCCGGAACCGCCGGACCGGCCGCGGCCATTGCGTTGATCGAGCGCGACGGCCGCACCTGGCACGAGGAGGTAACCGCGTGAGTACGCCCACAGTCCTGCACCCTGTTGTGGCTGAGGTGACCGAGCGGATCGCGGCACGCAGCGCGGCATCCCGCGAGGCCTACCTCTCCCGGATCCGCGCCGCGGCCCAGGTGGGCCCGGCGCGCGACAGTCTCGGGTGCTCCAACCTCGCGCACGGTTTCGCCGCCTGCGCCCCGGCCGACAAGCTCGAACTGCGCGGTGCGGCCAAGCCCGGCATCGCCATCGTGTCGGCGTACAACGACATGCTCTCCGCGCATCAACCGCTGGAAACCTTCCCGGCGCTGCTCAAACAGGCGGTGAGTGAGGCCGGCGGTGTCGCGCAGTTCGCGGGCGGCGTGCCCGCGATGTGCGACGGCATCACCCAGGGCCGTGCGGGCATGCAACTGTCGCTGTTCAGCCGTGATGTGGTGGCGCTGGCCACCGCGATCGCGCTGGCCCACGACATGTTCGACGGCGCGCTGCTGCTCGGTGTGTGCGACAAGATCGTTCCTGGGTTGGTTATCGGTGCGCTGTCCTTCGGTCACCTGCCCGTCGTGCTCGTCCCCGCCGGGCCGATGACCTCCGGGCTGCCCAACACGGACAAGAGCCGCGTCCGTCAGCTGTACGCCGAGGGCAAGGCCGGCAGGGAGGAGCTCCTCGAGGTCGAAGCCGCGTCCTACCACGGCCCGGGTACGTGCACGTTTTATGGCACGGCCAACACCAACCAGCTGCTCATGGAGGTCATGGGCCTGCACCTGCCGGGTGCGAGCTTCGTCAACCCCGGCACGCCGCTGCGCGAGGCACTCACCGTCGCAGCCGGGCACCGGGTGACCGGGCTGACCGCTCTCGGCGATGCATACACACCGATCGGCGAGGTCATCGACGAGCGTGTGATCGTTAACGCCGTGGTGGGTCTGCTTGCCACCGGCGGATCCACGAACCACACCATGCACCTGGTCGCCATCGCCGCCGCCGCGGGGATAAAGCTGACCTGGGATGACTTCGCCGCCCTGTCGGCCGTGGCGCCGCTGCTCGCCCGGATCTACCCGAACGGCTCCGCCGATGTGAACCACTTCCATGCCGCCGGAGGCATCGCTTTCCTCATCGGTGAGCTGCTCGACGCCGGTCTGCTGCACGGCGACGTCCGCACCGTCGCCGGCCACGGCCTCGACCGCTACCGGCAGGAACCGATGTTGGCCGACGGCGGACTCGTTTGGCGGGCCGGGCCGGCCAAGAGCCTCGACACGGACGTGCTCCGCGCGACGACCGACCCGTTCGCACCCGATGGTGGACTGCGCATGCTCACCGGTTCCCTCGGCCGGGCGGTGATGAAGACGTCCGCGATACGGCCCGAGCACCTCCTCGTCGAGGCGCCGGTGAGGGTCTTCGACGACCAGGCTGGCTTCCTCGATGCGTTCAGTGCCGGAGAGCTCGATCATGATCTCATCATCGTCGTCCGTTACCAGGGCCCACGGGCCAACGGCATGCCCGAGCTTCACAAGCTCATCCCGGCCCTCGGCGTGCTACAGGACCGCGGCCACCGCGTCGCGCTCGTCACTGACGGCAGGATGTCCGGCGCCTCCGGCAAGGTCCCGGCCGCGATCCACCTCACGCCGGAGGCGGCGACGGGCGGGCCGCTCGCCCGCGTACATGACGGCGACGTCATCCGGCTGGACGCCGCGACCGGCTCGCTCGACGTGCTCGACATCAACCTTGATCACCGTGTGCCGACGGGTGGGCCGCCCGGCGAGGACGCCTGGGTGGGAACCGGGCGTGAACTGTTCGCCGCTTTCCGCAACACCGTCGGCCCGGCCGACCACGGGGCCAGCATGCTGGCTGTGACAGTGTGACCATGACCTCACCGCTGTCGTCGTTGTTCGAAGTCGCACCGGTCGTACCCGTCGTCGTTCTGCACGACGTCCAGGCCGCAGTGCCGCTCGCTCGCGCCCTCGTCGCAGGGGGTCTGCCCGTCATCGAGGTGACGTTGCGAACTGACGTGGCGTTGCGGTCGATCGAGCGGATCGCTGCGGAAGTGCCCGAGGCTCTTGTCGGTGCGGGCACGGTCGTCACGACGGATCAGGTGAAGCAGTGTGTCGATGCCGGGGCGCACTTCCTGGTCAGCCCCGGTTGTACCGATCGTCTACTCGCCGCGATGGACGGTTGCGGCCTGCCGTATCTGCCCGGTGTTGCCACCGTTTCCGAAATGCTTACGGTGCTCGACCGCGGGCGGACCGAGATGAAGTTCTTCCCTGCGGAGGCCGCGGGCGGGATGGCATACCTCAAGGCGGTCGCGGGACCGCTACCACAAGCGCGGTTCTGCCCTACCGGCGGCATCACCGTCGCCACGGCAGGGGACTACCTGGCCCTGCCCAACGTTGGCTGCGTCGGCGGATCCTGGTTGACCCCCGCCGACGCGGTCGCGGCAGGCAACTGGGCCCGGATTGTGCGTCTTGCCCGCGAGGCCGCCTCGCTGCGGGCCCCGATTCGGTAGTTCGTGGGTGACACTCTAATTCAACATCAGTAAGGCCGGTCGCTCTTACGACCTGGTTCACGATTGAGGTCGGGACGTGTCGGCCTGGCGGGCCGACCAATGGATGATCAGTAGGTGGTCTGTCGGGCGAGGACGAGGTCGGTACTTGCCCGGCGTCGGGTTGACCGGCGGGCCGCCCGGTCGGAGACCAGGCCCGCGATAGCGGCGTGTGTCTCGGGGTAGTACTCGCGGCGGCCGAGATAGCGCTGCAACGGCCGCCACTGTTTCTGCTCGGCGATGCCTTCGCTGCGCATCGCGGTCTGGTCGTGCATCCGTCCGGGCCGATCCGCCCCGGACCACAGCAGCCGGCCCTGCCCGTCGCTGATACTGGTCGTCTTCGCGGTTCTGTCCGGTCTTGTGATCGCGGGTGTGCTGACCTACCCGCTGGGCCGGATGCAGCGCCGGGCCGCGGACCGGGCCGCCGGCAGGTCACCGGAACGCCCGTCCGGTCGGCCGGAGTAGGCCGTGGCCGGAACAGACCATGGCCGGAGCGGGCCTCCGTCCACGGCATGCGACCTTGTTGTGATTTCGTCTGTTACGGCATAGGTTGTCCGGTTGTGGTCCGCCGGCTTCCGGACCCGATCAGGAACCACCTGGCATGTCACACTCGATGCATGACCGCACCTGCTGTTCCCCGCCGCTCCGGCGCCCTCCGCCGGTCCGGACAGGCTCCTGGCGACGCTGAGGGCCGGGACGTCGAAGGCCGTGATACAGAGGGCACCGACCCCGGGGGCCATGCCGTCCGCGTCACCGTCACCCTCCCGCCCGACCTCGCCGCGGAAGTCCGTGAACGTGCCGGTGACCGTGGCGTGAGCCGTTTCGTTGTAGAGGCACTACGACGACGGATCCAGCAGGAGAATCTCCGTTTTCTCGTGGCGGACCTGGCGGAGGCCAGCGGTGGTCCGTTCACTCCGGAGGAGCTCGCGGATGCAGACTCGCTATGGCCGGACGAAAACAACCGGTAATCGCGCCTTAGGCAAGGCGTGGCGGAACTGTTGTCCTCGACAGCCAGGGCCTGAGCTTGGCGGCGGGTGCGGACCGGCGGGTCGGGTACATCCTCGCCGGAGCGTCACGTCGGAATGCGGGCGTCGTGGTCAGCGCCGTCACGCTGACAGAGGTACTCCGCGGCAACCGCCGCGATACGAGCGTGCACCGTGTTCTCGCCAGGGTCCAGGTCGAATCCGTCACGCCGGAGATCGGGCGGCTCGCCGGAGAGCTGCTCGGCTCGCTGGGTATGAACAACACGGTGGACTCGCTGGTCGCGTTGACGGCGCTGCGCGCGCAGCCGCCGGTACTGGTCCTGACCAGTGATCCCGATGACCTCGGTGGATTGCTGGGAGAACGGCCCGACATCCGGGTCGTGCGGGTGTGACGCCATTCGGGCGCGAAGCCGTGTCCCGCGCAGGGGGACGGCGTCTGTGGTGCCGGATGCCACGTGACCGTGGGGCGCGCGACCATCCGGGACTACCCTCATCTTCATGGACGCCGGCCTCAAGCGTGAGATCGAAACGAAGGTTCACGGCGGCGAGCGGCTCGACCGCGCCGACGGCGAGGCCCTCTACGCCAGTGACGAGCTCGCCTGGCTGGGGGAGCTGGCCCACTCCGTCCGCGTCCGCAAGAACGGCGACGCGACGTACTTCAACGTCAACCGGCATCTGAACCTCACCAATGTGTGCGCGGCATCCTGCGCGTACTGCTCGTTCCAGCGCAAGCCCGGCGAGTCCGACGCGTACACGATGCGCATCGAGGAGGCCGTGCGCCTGGCCAGGGCGATGGAGCCCGCCGGGATCACCGAACTGCACATCGTCAACGGCCTGCACCCGACACTGCCGTGGCGTTACTACCCGCGTTCGCTGCGGGAGCTGTCGAAGGCGTTGCCGGGAGTGGCGCTGAAGGCGTTCACCGCCACCGAGATCCACTGGTTCGAGAAGATCAGCGGCCTGCCGGCGGACGAGATCCTGGACGAGCTGATCGACGCCGGGCTGGAGTCGTTGACCGGAGGCGGCGCGGAGATCTTCGACTGGGACGTCCGCCAGCACATCGTGGGCCACGAAACCCACTGGGAGGACTGGTCGCGCATTCACCGGATCGCCCACTCCAAGGGCCTGCGGACGCCGTGCACGATGCTCTACGGTCACATCGAGCAGCCGCGGCACCGGGTCGACCACGTGCTTCGCCTGCGTGAACTGCAGGATGAGACCGGCGGTTTCGTGGTGTTCATCCCGCTGCGCTTCCAGCACGACGCAGCGGGTGACCCGCGTAACCGGCTCATGAACCAGCCGATGGCGACCGGTGCCGAGGCGCTGAAGACGTTCGCGGTGTCCCGGCTGTTGTTCGACAACATCGATCACGTCAAGTGCTTCTGGGTGATGCACGGTCTGACCACCGCGCAGCTCGCGCTGAACTTCGGCGCGGACGACCTGGACGGTTCCGTCGTCGAGTACAAGATCACCCATGACGCGGACGGCTTCGGCACACCGGACACGATGACCCGCGAGGACCTGCTCGCGGTGATCCGGGATGCTGGTTTCCGGCCGGTGGAGCGGGACACGCGCTACCGCGTGATCCGCGAGTTCGACGGCCCCGACCCCGCCCGTCGGGATCTCCCGCAGTCGATCAGCGCCTAGGTCCTGCGCATGGAGACCAACCGACCGGAGCACCGACCCGCACAGACGCCAGGGGGGCAGGCCGCACCCGGGCGACCCGTCCGCCCACCGGGATCCGCCGGGATCGGCTCGATCTTCACGTTGGCGTTCCTGATGATCCTCGTGCCGGGCGTGGCCGCGTACGCGCTGCTGCGGCTCGCCGGTCTGGCGATCGGCCCGGCCGGACTACTCGGGCTTGCGGTGATGTTCATCTGCCTCGGTCTGTATCCGGCGTTGCTGCAACGCCTCGGTTGGGTACGTCGCCGGGCCCGCCGTCCGCGATGACGAGGCTCTGAACCAGTCCGTGCATGTCCGCAAACCAGGGAAGCCGGAGGACGCTATGGATCTTCGCAAGCGCGTACCTGACAGCCGGGCCGGCCAGGATCTTCGAACTGCACCAACGCCTACGGGCTCCTCGGGGGTACGGCCGTCGGGACGGGGCCTGCTCGCCATCAACGCCCGCTATTTCGCGTTGCGGTTTGTGGTCTTCTTGGTGACGCTGATCGCGGTACTGGCACTCGGGGTGCACGAATGGCTGGCGTTCGCCCTGGCGGTGGTTCTCAGCGGGCTCGTGAGTTATCCGTTGGCGCTTCGCCAGCGCCGAGCGGTGCTGGGCGCCCTCCAACAACGACGTGGCTGGCTGCGTTGACCGACGATGAGTTGACCATCCCGGTGCCGACGCAGGCCTTGACGTCGGGGTCGGGGTCGGGGTCGGGGTCGGTGCGGGTGCGCCCGCGGGTCGGCCACATCCAGTTCCTCAACTGCCTCCCGCTCTACTGGGGCCTGGTGCACTCCGGCGCTGTGCTCGACGTCGAGCTGACCAAGAACACACCCGACCGGCTCAACGAAGCCCTGGCTGCGGGCGACCTCGACATCGGGCCGATCAGTCTGGTCGAGTACCTGCGGCATGCGGACGACCTCGTGGCCCTGCCGAACCTCGCGGTCGGTTCGGACGGTCCCGTGCTGTCGGTGGTTCTCGTGAGCGCCGTGCCGTTGGAGCGGATCCGATCGGTGGCGTTGGGTTCCACCTCGCGGACGAGCGTCCTGCTGGCACAGATGCTGCTGGAAGAGCAGCTGGGGCTCGACCCGAGCTACACGACCATGCCGCCGGATCTTCCCGGGATGCTGCGGGAGGCTGACGCCGCCGTACTGATCGGCGATGTCGCGCTGCGGGCCACCTACGATGCCGAGCGGGCCGGGGATTCGCATCCACTGCGCGTGGTCGATCTGGGTGCGGCCTGGCGGGCCTGGTCGGGGTTGCCGATGGTGTTCGCGATCTGGGCGGCCCGCCGTGACTTCGCCCAGGCGCATCCAGGGGTGGTCAAGGACGTTCACGATGCTTTCCGCGCCAGTCTCGACCTCGCGCTACGCCAGGTGGACGCGGTCGCTCGGCATGCGGCGCGCTGGGAGGTGTTCGACGCCGCGACGCTGATGCGCTACTTCACGGCTCTGGACTTCTCACTGGGAGATCGCCAGATAGAGGGACTGATGACCTTCGCGCGGCGGGCGGCGGCCCGCGGAGCGGTTCCGCCTCGCGGCGGCGTGGTTTTCGCCGACGTTTAGAGCATCGGGCTGGTCGCCGGCGGGCCTCGGCCGTGTTCAGTTCGGCAGGGGCCCGCCGGGTCGCCTCACACGGGTGGTCGAAACGTCCGGGACGGGCCTGCTGGCGGGTGCGTGCGTTCGGCGGTTGCGGTCGCGAAGCGGGCGACCCGATCTTTGACGATGGCGACGAGGATCGGTGGCGTCGACAGGCCGCCTGGAGCAACCAGCAGTTCGTCCGGCGTCGGCGCCGACGGGCTCGTCATGGGCGGTTGTGCCGAATCGCCGGCATTCTCGAGAGAGATGGTGTTACCGGATGTGGCAGTCTCGGACGTGGCCGTCATTGTCTGGCTGGTTTCCGTGGTGGTCCCGTCCAACCGGGGGTATGCGCGGTCCTTTTCAACATTGCGGACAGCCGCCTCGATAAGGCTGTTCACCGCGAGCGTCCAGGCTCGTAGCCCCTCGTGGCCGGTCAGTTCGGTGAAAACGGCAGCTTCCAGGCAACAGGTGCTCGCCTTTTGGAACTCGTTGTCGTCGAGTAGGGCTACCGCCTGCAGAGCCGCGAGATGGCCGGCAAGCATGAAAAGGCGGAGCTGCTGATGGGGAAGCATCCGGGTGTCCAGAAGAACGTCGGCGAGGTGCTGCTGGTCCTGTACCCGGGTGGTGATGCCGGCGGGGGTCAGATGTTCGACTGACTCGATCAGCTCGGCCACGCCCCGGTCGAGGAAGTCCAGCTTCCGGTCGTAGAGTTCACGATCGAGAAGATCATGTATCCTGCGGCGGGATTCGACCTCCGGGTCGGGCCGGCGGCGTAGTCGTTCGGAGCGGGCTTCGGCCGCGGCATGGCGCAGCCGCACCAGAGCGCCACCGGCCGCCAGAGCGGCGTCCACGGCCTTCAGGACCGGCAGTGCCGGGATGCCACGGCTACGGTGTTCCAACTGACTGATGTACCGTCGGCTGTAGCCGGTGATCTCTGCGAGATCCTCATGGGACAGTTCACGTTCTTCACGTCTGCGACGGATCTCCAACGGCAGAAAATCCTCCGCGGTGGCCGTGCCGTCATGGCCTCGGCTCCGTTGCCGCATCTGCGCCTGCTTCCTTTCGGGAACACCGGGCAGCGTGGGCGGTCGCCGGGCGTCTCTCGATCGGTGTCACGATGCCGGCCGTCCGCGTTGCCTGTGTCGGGGTGGTCTCAGGCAAATTGCATTACCGCATGTAACTATGTTACTTCATGCCGCGCCCAAAATGACCAGAGGACAAAAGTCCCCTACGTCGAGGTTGATCTCGACTACCTTCCGTGTTCAGTGTGCGCTCTCGGTTATTGGCAACACGCCTGTGCCGGGTCGCTGCCGTCCGAGGTCGAGGTGACCCGGCGGTTGCGGGGCGGGTGTCGTGCCGGCGGCATCCCGACGATGGCCCGTTGCGGTGACCAGGCCCGCCCGAAGTTGCCGGCGGTTGCCCACAGGGTTACGCCGGCCACATCAACAACAATCCACAAACAATCGGTCCACATCGCTTAGGTCGAACTTGGGTCTCCGGTGCCACGAAAAGAACCATGATCGTGCCATCTTTGGCGGGTGTCGGAGTTGCCGGCAGATTTCGGTGACATCCTGGATACGCGTGCGGTCGGCATCGGGGGATTAGACGGGGGCTAGCTCTGGAAACCACCCCTAATGACGATGGGCGGGTGGTGCCTGCGTGGCGTAGAACGTCGGATATGGACGGGAAGCCACAGGCGCAGGCCGCCGTCCGGGTCGTTGTGGCTGACGATGCGGACGGTGTGCGTGATCTCGTCTGCCTTCTGTTGGACATGGAGCCGGACTTCGTGGTCGTCGGCCAGGCCCGGGACGGCGCCGAGGCGGTCGAGATCGTGTCACGTACCGTTCCCGACCTGGTTCTGCTTGACGTGGCCATGCCCGTCCTGGACGGACTCGCGGCCCTGCCCGCGGTACGTCGGGCCGCGCCCGGCGCGCGGGTTGTCATCTTCACCGGTTTCTCCGAGCAGGCCCTCGGCGAGCAGGCGTCGGCGCTCGGCGCACACGCCCTGATCGAGAAGGGCCTTGCCACGGACGGTCTGGTCGACCGCCTTCGAGATGTGTGCGGACGCGCCCCGGCCCGGACCGCGGCGGGCGGGTCCACTCGACGCTGAATGTCCGGGATTTTCGATTAAAATAGTGGGGTATTGTCGATTCCCGACTCTGGGTAGTCCTGCGCTGATTCTCGGTATGAACGCCCACTCGAGGGTGCTCGATGTGCGAACATGGGAACGTGACTGTGCGCCCGGAGTTCGGCCTGACCGGTTCAGGCAGGGCGGGCTTCAGCCCTCGACGCACCGGTTCCCAACACATCGGCCATGAAGGCTTTGGCCGGGTGAACGTCGGTCTGGTGGACCTCTGTCTGGTCGCGCGTCTGCACATCGACCTGCTCAGGGTCGCGAGCGCGGGCTGTCCACGCCACCCCTGACCATCCCGCGCGCCACCCATCTGGGCGTACCCCGCCCCGGCTGCGAGAGATCTTGATGACAATCCCTGCGCGTTCCCGTTCCGCACGCCCGTCCCGGCCCAAGGGGCAGGGGCAGTGGGCACTCGGGCATCTTGAGCCCCTCAACCCCAACGAGCGGATGAAGAAGGACCAGGACGGCCTGGCCGTCCGAGACCGGATCCTCAACCGCTATCCGTACACCGGGTTCGCCGGGATCGACCCGCAGGATCTGCGCGGCCGATTCCGCTGGTGGGGGCTCTACACCCAGCGCAGGGAGGGGATCGACGGCGGAAAGACGGCCGTCCTCGAGCCCGAGGAGCTCGACGCGCCCTTCTTCATGCAGCGCATCCGCCTCGACGGCGGACGGATGACCAGCGATCAGCTTCGCGTCATCGCGGGGATCTCCACCCGGTACGGACGGGACGTCGCGGACGTCACCGACCGGCAGAACATCCAGCTCCACTGGATCCGCATCGAGGACGTCCCGGCGATCTGGGGCGCGCTCGAGGGCGCCGGGCTGACAACGGCCGAATCATGCGGTGACACCCCGAGAGTCATCCTCGGGTGCCCGCTGGCCGGTGTCGACGGGGACGAGGTAATCGACGCGACCCCGGCGATCGAGGAGACCGTCCGGCTCTACCTGGGCGACACGTCCCTCAGTAACCTGCCGCGCAAGTTCAAGAGCGCGATCTCCGGCTGCGCCGACCACTGCACGCTGCATGAGATCAACGACATCGCGTTCGTCGGTGTCGTCCACCCCGAACTGGGCGCCGGTTACGACCTGTGGGTCGGCGGCGGCCTGTCGACGAACCCCAAGCTCGGGGTCCGGCTCGGCGCCTTCGTGACCCCCGACCGGGTCGCCGAGGTCTGGCATGGGGTGGCGAGCCTGTTCCGGGACCACGGCTACCGGCGGATGCGCACCCGGGCCCGGCTGAAGTTCCTGGTCGCGGACATGGGACCCGAGTGGGTCCGGGCCACCCTGGAGAAGGAGTACCTGACCGCGCCGCTGCCCGACGGCCCGCCGCCGGCACCGCCTCGCAACGAGGGGCGCGACCACATCGGTGTCCACCAGCAGACCGACGGGCGCCTCGCGGTCGGCTTCGCCCCCCGCGCCGGCAGGCTCACCGGCACCACACTCACCGCGGTCGCGGACCTCGCGGACCGCTTCGGCCAGGGCCGCGTCCGGGCGACGACCACACAGAAGCTGGTCATCCTCGACGTCGACCCGGCCGGGATCGACGAACTGGAGGCGGAGCTCGGCGTGCTCGACCTGGTCGTCCGGCCGAGCGTCTTCCGGCGCGGGACCATGGCCTGCACCGGTATCGAGTTCTGCAAGCTCGCGATCGTCGAGACCAAGGCGAAGGCCGGGTCCCTGATCGACGAGCTTGAGCGACGCCTGCCCGACTTCGACGAGCCGATCGGCATCCACGTCAACGGATGCCCCAACGCCTGCGCACGCTTCCAGGTCGCCGACATCGGGCTCAAGGGTTCCCTGGTCCCGGACGCCTCCGGGGAGCTGGTCGAAGGCTTCCAGATCCACCTTGGTGGTCATCTCGGCACCCGGTCGCGGCTGGGCCGCAAGTCCCGCGGGTTGAAGGTCACCTCGGCCGGGGTCGTCGACTATGTCGACGGGTTGCTACGCGCCTATTCGGATGGTCGGGGCGAGGGTGAGTCCTTCGCGGACTGGGTGGAGCGGGTCGACGAATCGGTGCTCGCGGCACCGGCACCCGGTCCTGATCCGTCGGGAGCCGCCGGTTCCGGTGCCAACGGTTCCGGAGCCTGCGATGGCTAGCGCGCATTCCGTTCCCTTCTACTGCCCGTACTGCGGCGAGGAGGATCTCGTCCCCTACCTGCCACCGGCACAGGAGGCATCCGGCGGTTCCGGCCATGGCCAGTGGTCGTGCCGAAGCTGCCGGCGGGCCTTCCGGCTGAGCCTGACCGCCATCGCGGTCGCGGCCGAGCCGGCCGGGACACACGGTACATCCGGTACATCCGGTTTCGAGCAATAACACGACGGTCACCAACCCCGTGGTCACCGCAGCGACGGAGGAGAAGGACTGATGGATGCCGCGTTGAAGTCCCGTGCCCTGCAAGCCGGTGACGAGCTGGAAGGCGCGCCGGCCCAGGAGATCCTTACCTGGGCGGTGGAGGAGTTCGGCCCGAAGCTCGCGGTTGCGGCATCCATGGCCGAAGCCGTGCTCGTCGACATGCTCGCCCGGATCCGTTCGGACGTCCCGGTGGTGTTCATCGACACCGGCTATCACTTCGCCGAGACGGTCGGCACCCGGGACGCGGTCATGCACCGTTACGACCTACCGTTGATCAGTGCTGGTGCGCAGCTCACCGTGGTCGGCCAGGACGCCGTGTACGGGCCGAACCTGTTCGAGCGGGACCCGGACCTGTGCTGCCGGATGCGCAAGGTCGTGCCACTGGACCGGGCGCTGGCGCCATACCGGGCATGGGCTGCGGGTTCCCGACGGGCCGAGACCGCCGGGCGTAAGAACCTCCCGGTCGTGGGGTGGGACGAACGGCGCGGCAAGGTGAAGATCCATCCTTTGGCGGCCTGGACGGATGAGGACGTCACCCGCTACGTCGGGGAGCACGACGTCATCGTCAACCCGTTGCTGTCGGACGGCTACGACTCGGTCGGCTGCTGGCCGTGCACCCGGCGTGGCGAGGGCCGCGCGGGCCGTTGGGCCGGCTCCACCAAGACCGAATGCGGCATCCACTGACCCCGGCGTTCCCGGCCCCTGCCGTGTCCCCATCCGATGACGACGAGCTGCCACGGACAGCGCGAAGGCCGGGTCCCGTCGTCCGGCGGTAGCGTCGCGGGGATGAACGAGGTCCGCGGCGGCGGTGGCGACGGTGCGGCAGACGGGTCGGACCCGGGCGGACCGGTGCGGGCTCCGGGGGAGGTCTGGCTGGTCGGGGCAGGGCCGGGGGATCCGGGGTTGCTGACCATCCGTGGCCGGGAACTTCTGGGCAGGGCCGACGTCGTCGTCACCGACCGCCTGGTGTCCGCTGAGGTCCTTGCGTTCGTCCGGCCCGGCGCTGAGATCATTTACAGTGGCAAGAGCGCCGGCGCGCTGACCCGGACCCAGGAGGACCTCAACGCACTGCTGGTCGATCGCGCGCTTGCTGGTCACCTTGTCGTCCGGCTCAAGGGCGGGGACCCGTTCGTCCTCGGACGCGGCGGCGAGGAGGCGGAGGCGTGCCGGCTCGCGGGGGTGGCGTGCACGGTCGTCCCGGGTGTCACCTCGGCGTTCGCCGCTCCCGCCTATGCCGGTATCCCGGTCACCCACCGTGGCATCGCGCAGGATGTGGCGGTCGTGTCCGGCCATCTGCCGCCCGGGCATCTGGAGTCCACCGTCGACTGGGCGGCGCTGGGCGCGTCCCGGATGACGGTTGTCGTACTGATGGGCATTGCGCGGCTCGCCGAGATCGCGGCCGCGCTCCTCGAAGGAGGACGGTCACCGGACACACCGGTCGCGGTGATTGAACGGGCGACCACGCCGGCACAGCGGATCGTGCGGGCCACCCTCGACGCGGTCGCGGTCGACGCGATCGCGCTCGGCGTGCGGTCACCCGCGGTGGTGGTGATCGGCGACGTCGCGGCCCGTTGCGACGCGGTGCCGCAGATCGGTCCGCCGGTGGGTCCGCCGGTGGGTCCGGACGAACGCGGATCGGCCGGTGACGGGCCGACGCCGACCGCCGGCAGTGTCACCGACCGGCCCCTGGCAGGCCTGCGGGTGCTGGTCCCGCGTACGAGACCGCGTCCCGGCCTGCTCGCCGCGCGGCTGCGCGCCCTCGGCGCGGATGCCGTGGAGACGGTGGTGTCGCGTCCCGGCCCGGTGGCCGACGTCGAGGCGGAGCCCGACCCGCGGATCGTCGAGGAGCTGCGGCACGGCGACCTGCATGCGGTCGCGTTCGCGTCGTCCACCGCGGCCCGTGCGACAGCGGCACTGTACGGTCCCCTACCGGCCGGGATCTTGGTGGCCGTCGTGGGCGGACGCACCGCCGCGGCCTGCCAGCGGGCGGACATCCGGGTGGACGCCGTGGCAAGCGAGCCCGGAATCTACCCGTTGGCTGCCGCGGTCATCGCCGCCGTCACCGCGGCCCGTTCGCGGTGACGGGCGTATCGGCGGTGACAGCGATGTCGGCCCGGTGATCACCCGCCAGGGTGTCGTCGATGCGGGCGGTGACGGCGGTCAGTACCCCCGGGTGTAGCCCGAGTGGTGCGGTCAGTCGCCAACGGGTGTCGGGGAACCGCGCCTGCGCTCTCGTGAGGGCAGCCGGAATGTCGTGCGTGGTGTGGCTGCCCTCGAACAGGAAGAAGGGGTGGGCGAGGATCTCGGTGCAGCCTGCGGCGGTCAGGATCCCGTAGCCGGCGACGATGTCGGGCTGGGCCAGTTCCAGAAACGCCGGCTCCACCGCGTCCCAGCGGGCCTGCCCGTCTCCTTGCCCGGCACGGTCGGGCCGGGCAAGGAGACGGGCGACCTCACGGACGGTCGCGTTCGCGTCGTCCCGTCGTGAGCCGTGTCCGATCACCAGTAGACCCCGCATGCCCCCAGTCTGCGCCAGGGCATGCCCTGGCAGTCCGGTCAGGTGGTGGTGGTGTGGTCGGGTTCAAGCGGGGATGGGGCCGTCGTCGGAGCTGTGGCCGGGGAAGACCTTGGCGGACGGGTCGATGACGGGGGCGGCGTTGTTCACGGCGGTGGCGACCTCGCCGAAGCCGGTTGCGATCAGGCGGACCTTGCCGGGGTATTCGGTGATGTCACCGGCGGCGAAGATCCGTTCAACGCCGGTCGCCATGGTCGAGTCGACCACGATGTGGCGTTTGTCGATCGTCAGGTTCCAGCGGGTCAGGGGGCCGAGGTCCGCGGTGAAGCCGAGTGCGGCGACGATCGCCTGAGCCGGACGGACCTGGCGCTCACCGGACTTACTGTGCGCGAGTTCCACCTTCTCGACCCGCTCGTCGCCGTGGATGGCGCTGACCTCGGTGAATGTCAACACCTCGACCCGGGAGGACTGCACCTTCTCGACGGTGTGGGCATGGGCGCGGAATTTGTCCCGCCGGTGCACCAGCGTCACCGAGCGGGCCAGTGGTTCCAGGGCGAGCGCCCAGTCGAAGGCGCTGTCACCGCCGCCGACGATGATGACGTCGGCGTCGGTGTGGACGTCGAGTTTCGGGACGAAGTACACCAGGCCACGGCCCAGATGATCGCCGCCGATGGGCAGCGGGCGGGGGGTGAACGTCCCGAGTCCGCCGGTGATGAGCACGGCCTTGGCCCGGACCCGGGTTCCCTGTGCGCTGGTGACCACGACGGCGTCGGTTTCGTGGGTCAGTTCGGCGGCCTGCTGGCCGAGCAGGTAGTTCGGGGAGAACGCCCCGGCCTGCGTGACGAGCGCGCTGACCAGATCACGGCCGCGGACGGCGGGGAACCCGGCCACGTCGTAGATTATTTTTTCTGGGTACATGGCGGTGACCTGGCCGCCTGCTTCGGGGAGTGAGTCCATCAGTGTTACGGACATTCCACGAAACCCGGCGTAGTAGGCGCCGAAGAGCCCGGCCGGCCCGGCACCGATGATCAGTATGTCGGTGGTGAGGTCGGCCGGGGCCACGCTGTCGGGACCGGCGGTGGTCGGTGCGTCCACGCGCAACTCCTGTGTGCCACGTGGCCCGGTCGGACCGGATGCGGATGGGTCGGTCGGCACCACTGGGGGGAACTCCTGCCCCATCCTGGCGCACCGGGGATCCACCCGCCGCAACTTGCATGACGAGTCCAGCGCGGCATGCCCGGAAGGCATTCGCGCGCAGGCATCATGACCCGCGGAATGACCCACGAAATGTCCCACGGACGGCAGTCACGCCGGGGACACCGCAGGCGACAGCACGGGTGTGGCGGTTACCGTCGATGCGGTCGCCTGTAACCGCGACGTGGCCGGATCGGCACCGGCGGACGCGGCCGCATCCTCGCTGGAGCGGCTGTGGTTGCTGGATGGGCAGCGGGCGGAAGGGGCAGGGAGGGCAAGGGAGGGCATGGAGGGCATGGCGAACATGGCCACACGCGTGGGACCTGGGCAGGCAGGGGACGGTCCGCGAGGCGTCATACCGCTACAGCACGACGATCCCACCGCGATCGGCCGGTACCGCCTCACCGGCCGGCTCGGGTCCGGTGGCATGGGAGTGGTCTACCTCGGTCTGGATCCCGCCCGCCGTCCCGTGGCGGTCAAGGTGATCCGTGCGGATCTGGCAGCCGATCCGGAGTTTCGGGCCCGCTTCGCCGACGAGGTCTCGGCGGCCCGCCGCGTCGCTCCGTTCTGCACCGCACAGGTTCTCGACGCCGATCCTGACGCCCGCCTTCCCTACCTGGTGACCGAGTACATCGACGGAGCGCGTCTGGACGAGATCGTCACCAGCCGCGGGCCGTTGCCGCTTTCGATGTTGCAGGGAGTCGCGGTCGGGGTGGCCTCGGCA
Source organism: Frankia sp. Cppng1_Ct_nod (assembly GCF_920656135.1). Taxonomy (NCBI): domain Bacteria; kingdom Bacillati; phylum Actinomycetota; class Actinomycetes; order Frankiales; family Frankiaceae; genus Frankia; species Frankia sp. Cppng1_Ct_nod. The sequence goes on from NZ_CAKKTK010000004.1 coordinate 108,867, forward strand.
CTGACCGCCATCCACGGTGCCGGAATCGTGCACCGCGACCTGAAACCGAGCAACGTCCTGCTGTCCTACTCGGGTCCGCGGGTCATCGACTTCGGAATTGCCAGGGCACTGGACGCGGTGGTCGGGCGTACCCGCTCCGGTCTGGTACTGGGATCGGCAGGCTGGATGGCGCCCGAACAGATGGAGGGCGCGCCGGTGGGTCCGGCTGCCGACGTCTTCGCCTGGGGTCTGCTGATCGCCTACTCGGGGGTCGGTCGTCATCCCTTCGGTGATGGCCCGCCGCTCGAGGTGGCCCAGCGGATGGTCATCGATCGTCCGTCCCTGGATGGTGTACCAGTGGACATGCGTCCGCTGGTCGAGGCAGCGCTGGTGCGGGACCCGCGTGCCCGCCCGTCCGCCGAACGTCTCGTCCTGTCGCTGCTCGGTGACCGTGGTGGAGGACCCCGGCACGACACCCGCGCGGTTGTCACCGAGGTCCTGGACGGCACCTGGCCGAAGCGGCGGCGTTCCGGGGGTGCCGTGGGGGCGGCTGTTCCCGGCGCGGTTGCCGGCTATGCCGCCGGCCAGGATCTGCGTGGACAGCCGTCGCGCGGTCAGGGTTTTGCGCGGACCACCGTGGACCCGCACGAGCGGCCCGCGCCGACCCGGTTCGGCCCGCCCACCATGGCGCCCGCCGCGCGAGATGGCCGTACGAGGCCGGCGGTGCCGGACGGGACCAGCCGGCGGTATGAGCCCGGCCGCCGTTACGACGAGGACAGACGCTCCGGCGATGGCTACAACAGTAAAGATTTCAACAGATCGGTTGACTGGGGTGATGTCGAGCGTGGGGACGATGCGTATCGCGGTGGCGGTCCGGTTCGTCCCGCTCCCCGGGCTGGTCCCGCCGCCGACTCCGTCCGCGCGGACGAACGCCGTCCGGGCGACCGTCGCCTGGACGGCGTTCGTCTGGACGACCGGGGGCGGGCCGGGAGCTGGGGGGCTGCCGGGCCGCCGCGTGCCTGGGGGGAGGAAGACCGGGCCCGACCTGTCGCGCCACGCCGTCGCCGGCGGCGAATGCGGATACCGGGGAAGCGTCTGATCATCCTGGTTGTTCTGATCATGCTGGTGATGTCCGGGATCGAACGGGCCGGGCGGATCTGGGACGAGCAGCGTGGTCACCTGCAGGAACAGGTCTGGACCCATATCCAGGACGGTTTCCAGCACGAGGTGGTCGACAGGGTGCGCAAGGCCGTCGACAACGTGCGCTCGGGTTCAGGCCCGTCCGGGTAGGCGACGGGTGGGCCCGCCGTACCATCGCAGGGTGACCCTTGTGGATGCCGGCAGTAGTTTTGCGTCAGATCCTTCGGACCGGTCGACTACGGTGAGTGATTCGGAGATCTCGTCCGTGCTCGCGCGCGCCGCGGACGGTGGGCGGATCAGCGCCGAGGAGGCGCTGCTGCTGTATACAAGGGCACCTCTGCATGCTCTTGGCAATGCCGCGGACGCCGTCCGTCGCGGCCGTTTTCCGGACAACATCGCGACGTACATCATCGATCGGAACATCAACTACACGAACGTCTGCGTGACCGCCTGCCGGTTCTGCGCCTTCTACCGCGCGCCCGGGCACAAGGAGGGGTGGGTCCGAGACGTCGATGACATCGTTGCCAGGTGCGGCGAGGCCGTCGAGCTGGGCGCCACCCAGATCATGCTTCAGGGCGGTCACCATCCTGACTTCGGCATCGAGTGGTATGAGGGCACCTTTGCGGCGATCAAGCGCGCGTACCCACGGCTTACCCTCCATTCGCTCGGCGCCAGCGAGGTCGTTCACATCGCCAGGACGTCCGGCCTGAGCCATGAGGATGTGATCGTCCGACTCCGCGACGCGGGGCTCGACAGCTTTGCCGGGGCGGGGGCGGAGATTCTCACCGAGCGGCCCCGGCATGCCATCGCCCCGCTCAAGGAGCCCGGGCATGTGTGGTTGTCGGTCATGCAGACCGCCCACGGCCTCGGTCTTGAATCCACCGCCACGTTCATGATGGGTACCGGCGAGACCAATGCCGAGCGCATCGAACACCTGCGGATGATCCGTGACGTCCAGGACCGTACCGGCGGTTTCCGGTCCTTCATCCCGTGGACGTACCAGCCGGAGAACAACCACCTGCGCGGGCGTACGCAGGCGTCCACGATCGAGTACCTGCGGCTGGTGGCGGTGGCTCGGCTGTTCTTCGACAATGTCGCGCACCTGCAGGGTTCGTGGCTGACGACGGGCAAGGAGGTCGGCCAGCTGACCCTGCACATGGGCGCGGACGACCTGGGCTCGGTCATGCTCGAGGAGAACGTCGTGTCCTCGGCCGGTGCTCGGCACCGCACCAACCGGACCGAGCTCATCGGTCTGATCCGCGCGGCCGACCGCGTCCCGGCGCAGCGTGACACCCTCTACCGGCATCTGGTCGTACACAGCGACCCGGCGGAGGACCCGGTGGACGACCGGGTGGCCTCCCACTTCTCCTCGACCGCCCTGCAATCCCCGCCGGTCGTGCAATCCCCGCCGGCCGGGCCGCCGCCCACCATGCTGCCTATCGTCCCCACCCGGTGACGCTGTTCAACAGCGGGAAGGCTATAGGTGGAGAGGAGCACCGGAGTCGTCTCCGGTCTGTCCGGAGTCTTCCTTCACCATTCTTCCCTGATTCGCAGAGGCTGCTGATGTTTGTGATGCGTCTGGCTATGGCTGCCGATGTTCCTTTGGTTGCGGCGATGATCCGTGCTCGTTGCGGATGGTTGGAAGAGCGTGGTTTGCCGAGTTGGCGGGCCAGTGTGGACGATGTGGCGGCGCAGGCGGAGAACACCGATGGCACGATGTGGGTGCTGGAGGATGGCGGCCGGATCGTGGGTTGTACGACGGTGCAGGATCAGACGCCTCCGTGGGGGTGGACGCCGGAGGAACTGGCTGAGCCCGCGTACTACCTGTACACGTCGGTGACCGATCCAGCGTTCCAGCGGTTCAAGCTTGGGACGTTGATGGCCTGGTGGGCGGTGGATCGGGCGGCGCGTGAGGACAGGAGTTGGGTGCGACGTGGCTGCATGTTCCCCGGACTGGTGCGTTATTACGAACGCCAGGGGTTCACGCTGTATCACGAGGTGCGGCGCACCAGGAACAGGGTGTTTCTGATGGGGCGTCGCGCCGAGCGGATCGCCGGGCTGGAGCGGATGTTCGCCGTGCCTGGGGATTTTTCCGCTGTGACGTCGGCGGCGCTATTGCGGCGCGGGCTGTGACGTCGGATTCCGTTCCGCTACAGGAACGCCGTTTCGCTACAGGAACGCCGTTGTGGCGAGGTGGAGGTCGATGACTTCGAGGAGTTGGGCGTCCTTATGTTCGTTGTAGTTGTTGTCGTGGAGGCGCAGCAGGGCCTGGCGTAGGGCGTCGGGGTTGACCAGGCCGGCGTCGAACAGGGCGGAGCCGTCGCGCAGCATCCGGGTGAACAGGAGTTGGGCGTGGGTGGTGAGGGCATGCTGGACGACTTCGGCGAAGGACTCGCGTTCCACCGGGTGGGTGACCTCGGTGTTCAGGCCGAGTGAGGCGAGCTGGCGGCGTTGGAGTTGTTTGAGCTCGCGCCAGTGCATGGGCAACCATTCCCCGAGCCGGATCATGCCGGGGTGGGTGAACGGATGCAGGGGCCAGATGCCGGCGCGGAGCAGGACGGGCGCGGTGGTTTCCAGGGACAGCAGGGTCATGGAGTTGACGACGGCCGGGGGTGCGACGGCGTCGTCGGCGTAGTCCAGGGCCTGGCGGGCGCGGGAGCCGAGCCATGGCAGTCCGTCGGCGATTTCACCGAGGGACTGGTGGGGGTGTTCCTGCTGGGACAGGGCGACCATCTCGTCGCCTCCGAGACCGGTGACGACCGTGTGGGCCCCGTGGTCGGCGAGGATTCGGGTCAGGCGGGTGAACGGGCGGTGCAGCGGCTCCTCATAGGGGCTGATCAGTTCGCCGCGGACGCGGTCGCAGTCCGGGTGCAGAGGGGCATCGTGCATGCTGTCGACAAGGTCGTCCCGGGAGCCGAACGGGAGCGCCGCGCGGATCTGGGCACGTCGGTGGATCTGTTGGGCGCGGCCGGGGCCGCCGATCAGGAGCGCGGCTGTGTGGAACTGGCCGGGATGGCGCACCGCGGCGTGGGTGGCCATGACGCCGGAGTCGAAGCCGCCGGTGAGGTGGAAGACGGTGCGGGCGGGGTCGAGGGGGCGTAGGTCCAAGGCGTCGTCCATTGCTTGGACGAACGCGCTCAGCACGTCGGCGTCGGTTGCCAGTTCCCGGGGGGTGCCGTGCAGCGCCGGTTCAGGGTAGTGGAGATGGAGATGGCCGCCATAGGAGGCGGTCGCACGTTCGGTGAGCCGGTGGACGCCGTCAAAGAACGTTTCGGTGCCGTAGCGGGGGCGGTAGAGGAGCAGCCGCGCGGCTTCCCGGGCACGCAGGCCGGTGATATGGGGCCGTAGGTCAGCCATGTCCCAGGAGCCGTACAGGCTGTTCCGGTCGTGAGCGAGGTAGATCGGGGCGATGCCGCAGGCGCCCGCGGTGACGCGTACCGGTATCCGCGGGGCGGTCTCCACCAGCAGGTAGTCGGTCGGCCATGCGGCGGTGAGGGTCCGGGTGTGGTCGTAGTCGGCAACCGACAGCGGGCGCGGGGCCGGATTGCAGGCAGGGTGGCCCGCGACCCGTTCCCGGATGAGGAGCAGGGTTCGCCGGCCGTCGGTGACGGCCAGGTGTTCTAGCATTGGATGCCGGAACGGGATGATCTCGTTGGTGCGGTCGGCGGTGATGTACCGAGTGCCGTCCCAGTGCCAGGTGGTGTCCGTGTACGGAGTCAGACGTAGCGTAAGCATGGAGGTCTCCGGGTATGGGTGCGGCTCGACCGGGCCGCACCCCGACAGCGGGCGTGCAGCAGACAGTCGTGGATCAGATGGCTGTGGTGTCGTAGGTCTTGGCTCCGTCCGAGGAGCCTGCAGCCTTCTTGTACTCGTGGGTTTCAGCCAGATTTTGGATCTTGAACCAGGCCTTGTCTACGAACAGATGTTCGTAGGAGGTGGTCGGTATCGACGGGGGCAGGAAGGTGTCCATGGCGCTCCCTTTGGTGTGGGTGACGGCGGTGCGGCCCGGCGGAAGCCGGTGGTCGGGCACGGACCGCACCGCTCGCCTTGTGTGACAAGCCGTACCGGGATCATGACAGGAGGGTGGGGGGTGAACCAGATCACGGTCTCGTCGGTGACTGTTCACCGGTATGTCACGACCATTGGTGACAAGGCGCCGAGCGCACAGTGGAAGGACGAGGAGGGGTCAGCGCAGCAGGGTCAGTACGGCGGCGTGGTAGGCGGCCTGTACCGGGGGGATCGTGTCGAGGCGGATGCGTTCGTCGGCGGCGTGCATGCCCTCGTAGGCCACGCCGAAGCCGGCGGTTGCCGGGATCCCCAGGCCGGCCAGGTAGTTGCCGATATTGGACGGTCCCGCGACCTTCGGCAGGGTCGGCAGGCCGACGCACCGGGCGGCGGTCAGCAGCGCGGCGGGGAGCGCCGCGTCGATATCCAGTGCGTACGGCGGCCAGTGCGTCTCGACCTGGATCCGGGTTGGGTGGGTGTCCGGCCAGACCGTGTCGAGATCCGCTGCGGTGGCCCTCAGCAGGTCTGTGGCGACTGCGGCGTCGAAGGCCGGGGTGAGACGCAGATCCACGCAGACAGTGCACAGGTCGGGGGTCAGCGACCAGCTCTGCCCGCCGATGATCTCAGTGACGGTCAGCTTTCCCCCGGCGGGAAAGCGTCCCTGACCGGCAGGGAGAGGGGCCGCAACCAGCCGACCGACCAGCTCGGCGGCCTTCACGACCGCGTTCGCCGTGGGTCGCGAGCCGCCGGAGTGGCTGGCCACGCCGTGGACGTGCAGCCGGGCGCGCAGCAGGCCGCGACCTCCGACGACCAGATGCTCCATCCCCGGATAGCCGATCATGACCCCGGTGATGGTGGTGGGGGCGTCGGGCCCGGCGAAGTAGGCGCGGGCACCACCGAAGCCACCGGTGTGCTCGTCGGCGTCGAGCAGCAGGCTGACCCCGCCCCGCAGCTCGCCCAGGTGTGGGGCAAGGCGGACCAGCAGGTGGCAGAAGATGGCCGCACCGGTCTTGGAGTCCGCCGCTCCCCGTCCCCACAGCCAGCCGTCCCGCACCGTGGCGCTGGTCGGTGGATGCGTCCAGGCGTTCTCGTCGCCGAACGGCGCGGTGTCCACGCAGGCGTCGAGCACCAGCCGCGGCCCGGGACGGCCGGCGTCCAGCTCGCACACCAGCCCGACCGGCGTGCCCGCCGGATCGTGCAGCTGCCGGACGGGTAGGCGGTGGGCGGCCAGCCACGCCGCCAGCCGGTCCAGCACCGGCCCGTAGGGGTCGATTCCGCCCCGGCTCGGGATCCGGATCAGCTCGGCGGCCAACGCCGTCACCGACGCCCGGTCGGTTTCGGTCACTGCGAGCAGCTCCCGCGCTCCCGTCATCCGCATCGTCCGATCATTCCTGACCTCCCGGCCGTCGGACCGGCAGCGCCCGCACCGCCGCGGCCGTCTCGACCTTCACCGCGGCGGCGTAGCACTGCCGGGCATGGTCCACCAGCCGCGCCGCCGGGCTGGCCCCGAGCAGCACCCCGGAATCGAACGCCTCCGCCGAGGTCAACGACGGGATCGGGACGACCGCGGCTTTCTCCGACACACACAGGAACCGCTCCGGATGCGCGATCTGATCCTCGACCAGGCCGATGTGCAGCGTCTTGTATCCATGGGTCCGGTCGTCGGGGTCACGGATCGCCAGCAGCCGCAGGAGATGGTCCTTGAGGATCTGGCGATGCGGAGCACCGAACAGCACCCGGTAATGCGCCAGTGCGGGACGGTGGGCCAGCACGGTCTCCATGGCGTCGAGGTAGGCCGGATCCCGGGACCGGGAACCGGTCACCATCAGAATCTCCTCCGCATCCTCGACCACCCGCAGCATCGCCGCACGCAGATCGCGGTGCCCCACCAGCAGCACCACACCGTCCGCCGTGGCCAGTTCCTCGTCCTGATGAGCGAACAGGACGTCGGGCGTCTGCCCGTAAAGATCACACAACATCTTCCGGTACCGGACACTCGTGACATGCTTTCCCAGCTCCCAGCCGCTGAGCATGCTCGCGGTCACCCCGGACGAACCCGAAAGAGAGACGGTATCCAGCTCGGCGACGATCTCCTCCTGCGTCGCGTTCCGCGCGAGCCGAGCCGCCCGTAACGGCGACACCGTCCGACCGCCCCGCCTGGACATCTACGCTCCTTCCCCTTCCCTCGCAGAGTCCCGCCCGGTCTCTTTTCCGGCCCGGCCGGCGCCCGCCACCGCACCAACCGGAGCGAGCTCATCGGTCTGATCCGCGCGGCCGACCGCGTCCCGGCGCAGCGTGACACCCTTTACCGGCACCTGGTCGTGCACCGCGACCCGGCGGAGGATCCCGTGGACGACCGGGTGGCCTCGCACTTCTCCTCGACCGCCCTGCAATCCCCGCCGGTCGTGCAATCCCCGCCGGTAGGGCCGCCGCCCACCATGCTGCCTATCGTCCCCACCCGGTGACGCATACAAGATCGTTGCCGGAACGTTACGGGGTTTGCGTCGTCATGGTGCCGACGAACCTCCGGCAGCTCGACCAGCAGCCAGCGACGACCGGCGCGCGGGTTCACACCGCCGACGGCCCGGCACGGCAGATCTCCCGGACCCATGCACGGAGCGAGCAGGGCCTGCCTGCCGCCGTATCTGAGCGTATGCCAGCCTCCTTAGTTTCAGTTAGAGCATAAGTGAAGCTAGAATCCAGCCATGGTTTCAGGTCTGGCAGGTGGCGGGATGGTCGGCCGTGGCTGGGCCAAGGACAGTTCCGCCTGGCCGAGCCTGGGCTGGGAGGAGCGCGACTGGGTCTCGACGATCCCGGATGACCTCGTCTCCGCGCGGGTACGCATCCGCTACCAAGGTCCCTATCGGGCCGCCGTCGTGCCCACGATCGCGGACCGGGCGCCTTCGCTTCCCGTCCACGTGGCATCCCTGGCGGACGATGCTTCGGTCGAGATCGCCCGTTTCGACGCGGAACTCGGCCTAGAGGTGGCACCCTTCGCATCTGTCCTGCTCCGCTCCGAGTCCGCATCGTCGTCCAGGATCGAGAACCTCACCTCGGGAGCCAAGGCGATCGCCCTCGCCGAACTCGGCAGCACGCAGATGCGTAACGCGGCCGAAATCGTCGGCAACGTCGCCGCGATGAAAGCGGCTTTGGACCTGGCCGACCGCTTGGACGAGTCCGCTGTCCTTGCCATGCACGCGGCCCTGATGGCAAGACACGCGCCAGGGATCGGTGGACGGTGGCGGCAGGAGCAGGTGTGGATCGGCGGAGACTTCTACGGGCCACAAGGAGCGACCTTTATCCCCCCGGACCACCGCCAGGTCCCAGCGCTGATGAAGGACCTCCTTCGCTTCGCCGGCAGGGTCGATCTGCCGGCTCTGAGCCAGGCCGCCATCGCGCACGCCCAGTTCGAGACGATCCACCCGTTTCCGGACGGCAACGGCCGGACCGGACGGGCGCTGGTGCACGCGATGCTGCGCGGCCATGCGCTGACCAGGAATGTCACCGTACCGATCTCAGCTGGCCTGCTGACCGATACCGTCGCCTACTTCGACGCTCTTGGCGCCTACCGCAGCGGTGACGTGGCTCCGATCGTCGAGAGGTTCGCGACCGCGTCGGTCACCGCAATCACGAACGGGCGCGAGCTGGCCAGCGAGCTGCGGGTGATCCGGGCGGGATGGGATGACCGACTGAAGATCCGGCGCGACGCCCGTGGGTGGCGACTCGCGGACCTGCTCCTGCGGCAGCCTGTCGTCGACGCCCGGGTCGTGGCGTCCGAGTTGGGAGTCTCTTCGCAGAATGCCCAGCGCGTGATCACGCCGCTTGCTGAGGCCGGAATACTCGTGGAATTTACCGGATTCGCCCGCAACCGTCTGTGGCAGGCGACCGAAGTGCTCACCGCCTTGGACGCGTTTGCGGCACGCGCCGGCCGCCGTGTCGCGCGGTAGGCGTCTGGAACCTGATTGCTTGCAACGGGTTCGTTCGCGAAGTCGTTGCGTCAGTCCGCCGTGGCCGCGAGCCAGGCGTGTAGTTCGGTCGGGCCGCCGTCGGCGTCAAAGTGAACCCCGAGACGATCGTGGTGGAAACCTTAGTCGAACACATGTTCCGCAATCCTGGTAGGACCCGTGTGCTCGAGCTGAAATTTCGTAGCCGCCACCTCCGATGCCTCTCTCAGCCGAGGACCACCCGACGATCACCGAAGTCAGCAATGATCTCGATCTTTCCGCCGAGCGCCTCCACGTAGGCCCGGATGGTCGACAGCCCGGCGCGATCGAGCGCGCCACGCTCGAGATCGGACACGGACGGCTGCTTGACGTGCATCCGCTCCGCGAGTTCGACCTGGGTAAGGCCCTGTTCCTCTCGGATTTCCCGCAGATGATAGGCGCGAATCTCGGCGTCGATTCGGGCGCGATGTTCCGCGACCCTGTCCTCTCGCGGAGGCCGCTTGGCCCGAACCTCGCTCCAGGTGCTAGTCATGACCTTGCCTCCCGTCGCCTCAGTGGTCATAGTCACCACGCAGCCAGCCGTCATACCGGTCGTCCGCGAGTCAAGTGCCCACGTTCCATCGATCCGCGCCGAGCAATTCCTGCGCTCTGTAAAAGCGTGCACGGGAGGTGTCAGACATGATCTCCGCCGAATCAAGGACGTCCGCGCGAGGGTCACGGACACGAAGTAGTCAGGGCCTGTGCATTGTCCGAGCCGGCTCGCGTTCCAGCCGGCTCGCGTTCCAGCCGGCTCACGTGAAACGGCAATGCCCGACCGGCGCCACGACAATGGTGGACGGAATGTGGACGTAACCTTCCACTTCATTCCTGTCCGGGTCATCGGCAAACAGGTTTGCCCTGCACGTTCTCGGTGCTGACCCAATGGCTGTGGGTGCGACCGCGGGTGTCGTCGCCGAAGTCGCCGCTGCCCACTACCTCGGCGAGGCGGAGGCGGTTCGCATGGCGGCAACCTGGCCGTCCAGGCGGGGCTCGAACCAGCTGTCGAGGTCCTGACCAGCACCGTTCCACGGAACCGGATCTCAAAGCGATAGATCGCAAACCGCATTCGCCCAGGTCCGAGGAATGATCAAAAAATGGGTGGACCATGTGTACCAGCATCCGAACCGATTGATCTT